>DLOP01000025.1:7532-8697 GCA_002478505.1 Lachnospiraceae bacterium UBA7481 | reverse complement strand
AAGTAGGAATTACTTTGATACCAAATGCTTCAGCAGCGAATCTTACAGGGTTCTACAATAAATGTTGGGGTGTCACATCGAAAGGTGTGATACAGCCAACATTATTTTTTGGAAAATAAAAGAGCACAGAGCTTCAATATCCTGTAGAATAAAGTTAACCAGACAAAATTCACAGATAAAAAGGAGAAGTCACTATGCTCAATGAATATTCTATCAATAAACTAATCAATTTACCAGAAGAATTTATCATACAGGAAAAAATAATTGAAAAAGAATCCTATATCTATTTGTCGTTGCCGCAAACACCGCATGAATGTCCCAACTGCAAAACGATAACATCACGTGTCCATGACTACCGTGAGCAAAAAGTTACCGATATCCCTTTGTTAATGGAAAAATCTATTTTTGTCTTTAGAAAACGAAGATACTTTTGTCCCTGCTGTAAGAAAAAATTCTATGAAAATAACCCTGTATTAAGCCGCTACAAACGCCAGACTAACAGACTTCGTCTTCATGTGCTGGGCAGCCTTGCTGATATGAAAACAATCACACAGATTGCCCAGGAGCACTTTGTTTCCTTTGGCATTGCCAACAGAATCATGGAATATATAAGATATCCAAAACCTTCTGTATTGCCGCGCACAATAGCAATTGATGAGTTTCGGGGCAATGTAGGAGAAAAATTTCAGTGTCTGCTTGTAGATCCTCAACACCATGAGGTACTGGATGTGCTGCCAACAAGAAACAGTGACGAACTGCATGCCTATTTCAATCAATATCCAATGAAAGTACGCAAGAAGGTTCGCTATATCGTAATGGATTTAAGTTCTATGTTTTACAGTGTTATGCGCTCCTGTTTTCCTAAAGCAAAGATCATAGCAGATAAGTTTCATGTAGTGCGTCTGATTACCTGGGCGTTAGATGCAGTTCGCAAGAGAGTGCAGAAGAATTTTGCAAAGAATCGGAGAATCAGCTTTAAACATAGTAAAAGGTTGTTACTGAAGCATAGCAAAAAGTTAACGGATGAGGAAAAGGATAGAGTCGCAATTATGCTTAGTTCTTCTGATGAATTACGGCTGGCATATCGGTTGAAGGAGCTGTTTTATGATGTGATGGAAAGTCCGACAAGACAACATTTCAAAGCCAGATATAAGTGGTTTAAGTA
>DLOP01000025.1:0-7474 GCA_002478505.1 Lachnospiraceae bacterium UBA7481 | reverse complement strand
ATAGAACGCAGCTGTGTAATTGGTTTTACCAATGGTTTTATTGAAGGGTGTAACAACAGAACGAAGGTATTGAAAAGAATTTCTTACGGTTTCAGAAACTTTAATAGATTTCGCAATCGATTGCTTTGTATTGCCGATAATACGGAAATACTAAAACGGAGGCGGCGCAAATTAGCTAGCTAATTTGCACATCTCCATTCTATAATTTTTTCTATGGGGTTTTTGCACCCCAACATTTGACGTAGAGCCTAAAAAAGGAGTATCAGCCCATAGCCGACACCCCTTTTATTTCAGAAAAGACTAGAAAGATCTTCTCTTGTTGTTTTTTCTAGCAGCTTCAGATTTTTTCTTACGCTTAACGCTAGGCTTCTCATAATGCTCACGTTTACGGATCTCCTGCTGGATACCAGCCTTAGCGCAGCTTCTCTTAAAACGACGCAGCGCGCTATCCAGATCTTCATTAGGCTTTACTTCAATCTTAGACATCTCACTCAACCTCCCCCTCAGTCATTACTTGTGCACACGACTGTATAGGGTATTCAAAATGCACATAAATGATTATACCATAACTTGGCATTTCGTCAACTGTTTTTTTATTGTATCTGTCCTCCAAGTACGATCTTAGCCTCCGCAAGCGCATCATTGATGCCTGCCGGATTCTTACCGCCTGCCTGCGCCATATTGGGTCTTCCGCCCCCGCCGCCGCCGACTTTTCCCGCAATCGCTTTGATCAGATTGCCCGCATGAGCTCCCTTTGCCATTGCAGCATCGGTTGCCATCGCCATCAGATTGACCCTTCCATCCTGTTCCGAAGCAAGAACAATAACGCCGTCGCCCATCTTATCCTTTAACTGATCGCCAAGGTCGCGCAGACCGTTCATATCCACACCGGCAATACTAACTGCCAGAAGTTTTACGCCGTTTACCTCCTCCATCTGATCCATCACATCGCCTACCGCCTCGCTTGCCGCCTTGCTCTTTAAAGATGCGATTTCGCTCTGGAGAGTTTTAACTTCTGCTAATATGCTCTCAATTTTTTCATTTACCGTAACCGGCGTGGTTTTTAAAAGCGCAGCAGATTTCTTAACGCTTTCCTCCATCTCCTTATAATAAGCAAACACACTATCTCCGGTAATCGCCTCGATACGTCTCACCCCTGCAGCAACACCGCTTTCCGAAAGGATCTTAAAGGCACGGATCGCACCGGTATTGCCCACATGTGTTCCGCCGCAAAGCTCTACCGAGAAGTCTCCCATGCTGACCACGCGTACCGTTTCACCGTACTTTTCACCAAAGAGCGCCATGGCGCCGGTCTTCTTTGCCTCCTCGATGCTCATTTCTTTCGTAACGACCGCAAGGTTCTCAGCGATCTTCTCATTAACGATTGCCTCTGCCTTCTCTAACTCTTCCTTTGTCATTGCCGCAAAATGCGAGAAGTCAAAACGAAGTCTGTCTCCATTCACAAAGGAACCCGCCTGCTCGACATGGGTGCCAAGCACCGTACGGAGAGCCTTCTGCAGCAAATGGGTCGCGCTGTGATTCTTACAGGTATTCTGGCGGTTTGTCTCATTAACCATCAGCGTTATCTTATCGCCGGTTCTGAACATTCCCTTCGTTACGCGTCCAACATGTCCGATTTTTCCGCCTACCAGCTTAATGGTATCCAGTACTTCAAACTCTCCCTCAGGACAGGTAATGATACCGATATCCGCATTCTGTCCGCCCATCGTCGCATAGAACGGTGTTTTTGCGACAATGATCGTCCCTTCTTCTCCATCGGTTAAAGCTGTTACGATTTCAGATTCATTCGTCATAGCCAGAAGTTCCGATTCACAGGTCAGCCTGTCATATCCCACAAACTCACTTGTGATATTCTTATCGAGCGTCTCATATACGGTTGCATCCGCGCCCATATAATTGGTTACTTTTCTGGCTTTTCTGGCTTTCTCCTTCTGCTCCTTCATGGCAGCCTCAAAGCCTTCCTGATCTACGCCAAATCCCTTCTCCTCCAGGATCTCCAGCGTCAGATCCATTGGAAATCCATAAGTGTCATAAAGTTTAAACGCATCTGCACCGTCCAATATCTTCTTATTTTCCGATGCCATTTTTTCTTCCATCTCGCCAAGAATGGCAAGTCCCTGATCAATGGTCTTATAAAATTTATCTTCTTCCTGCGTCAGTACATTTAAGATAAAATCCTTTTTCTCCTCCAATTCCGGATAACCGTCCCTGCTTCCCTCGATCACAGTCAGCGCCAGATTGGCCAGGAATTTATCACTGATGCCAAGGAGCTTTCCATGGCGTGCCGCCCGGCGGATAATACGTCTAAGCACATACCCTCTTCCCTCATTGGAAGGAAGGATGCCATCGGAGATCATAAACGTAGCGGAACGCATATGATCCGTAATCAGGCGGATCGACACATCTTTCTTTGCATCCGACTCATAAACAACGCCTGCCACTTCACAGATCCTGTCACGGATCGCCTTCATCGTATCAATGTCAAATACCGTATCCACATCCTGTACAACAACCGCAAGACGCTCCAATCCCATACCGGTATCAATATTCTTCTGTTTTAACTCGGAATAATTTCCTTTCCCGTCCCCATCAAACTGGGTAAATACATTGTTCCAGACCTCCATAAAGCGGTCGCATTCGCAGCCCACCTTACAGTCCGGCTTACCGCAGCCGTACTTGATGCCACGGTCATAATATATTTCAGAACAGGGACCGCAGGGACCTGCACCATGCTCCCAGAAATTATCGCATTTGCCATTCTCATCTCTATAAAACCGCGTAATCTTCTCCGCAGGCACGCCGATCTCATCCGTCCAGATCTGAAAGGCCTCGTCATCCTCACAATAAATAGAAGGGTATAACCTCTCCGGATCCAAACCGATCGTCTTCGTTAAAAATTCCCAGCTCCATGCAAGGGATTCCCGTTTAAAATAATCCCCAAAAGAGAAATTACCGAGCATTTCAAAAAAGGTCAGATGCCTTGCCGTCTTACCGACATTTTCAATATCACCTGTCCGCACGCACTTCTGACAAGTCGTCACCCTTTTCCTCGGCGGAATCTCCTGTCCGGTAAAATAAGGTTTCAAGGGCGCCATACCGGAATTGATGATCAGCAGGGAATTATCATTATGAGGCACCAGCGAAAAGCTTTTCATCGCCAGATGCTCTTTGCTCTCAAAAAATTCCAGAAACATTTTTCTTAATTGATTCACACCGTACTTTTCCATGACTTTTATCCAACCTTTCTTGTCGACACTATTTAACCACTTGGAATCTTTATTTTTAAGCTATCTGAATCATGCTTCTTCCCATGACAAACAATATAATGCAAAACCAGCGTTAACATTATAATATTGCATACCATGCCTTGTCAAATATTTCAGGTGAAAAGTTTTCACAAAAAGACTTGCCAAAATGCAAAATTCTTTATATAATAACAATGCTGCTGAAATAGCTCAGTTGGTAGAGCACTTCACTCGTAATGAAGGGGTCGAGGGTTCAAGTCCCTTTTTCAGCTTTAAAAATTGCCACAATCCTTATATTATATGGACTGTGGCAATTTTTTAATTTCAGCTTTTTTGATATGATATTATTTCTTTCTGTTCTTAGCACCCTGTGACATCTCTTTCTCGATGGCTGCTTCAGCGTCTGCGATCTTTCTTGCCAGTTCTTCCTTTAAGGAAGCACGGATCTTTGCCTTCTCTTTGGCGATCTTGGCCTTTTTACGTTCATTTTCCAGACGCTTCCTCTCTTTTTCCTCTTTCCTTTTTTTCATATCAGCAAGTTCTTTTTCCGAGTATGGATTACATTCAAAAATGCTGATCGAAAGCGGCGCCAGCGTGATTTTGATGGACTGCTCCCTTCCGTCACATTCGTCATCCTTGCTTGGTATCACCCTGCTGTTTATCATCCCTGTTCCGCCGTAAGCTTTGTCATCCGAAGAAAAGATCTCCCGATAGCGCCCCATCCCCGGTACACCGATCTTATATTTCTCATACGGCGCATTAGCGAAGTTAAGAACCACTAATAACCAGTCCTCCGCTTTCCTGCCGCTTCTGACAAAGGATACTACATTCTCATTGGCTGAAATGTTATTGATCCATGCAAATCCGGCTTCCTTTTCATCCAGTTCAAAACATGCCTTATGTTCCAGATAAAAATGATTAAGCGCCTTAATATATTCCCGGAAGGCTTCCGCTCCATCCCCCTGAAGCGCATCCTGTCCCATAAACATCTGCTTCTTTCCGGGATGCGTCATCAGATAACCGTACATGACCTTCATGTTATTGATCCGGTCAGTCTGATCCCCGGGCATTCTGTCAATGATATTTCCCTGTCCGAAATTCGTATTGTTATGGCTGATGGGCAGGATATAGCTTTCATTATACTGATAGATCATGCTCATCGTCAGTTCATGGTGATGCGCGTGACGTTCGATAGGGTCAAAGGTCATATATCCCAGCACATCCTGATTCCAGCCATGGTTGCAACAAAGATCAAAGCCCAGACAGCCGTCCTGCACTTCTCCCGTCATGCCGCTCCAGCCGCTTTCATCCTCTGCCACCGTCAGCACATCAGGATACTTTTTGTGCAGCAGACGATTCCACTTCTTGATAAACTCAATCGCTTCAAGATTCTCATTGCCGCCGTAGATATTGGCTATCCACTGCCCCGGCTGACGGTAATAATCCAAATACAACATTGATGCAGTATCACAGATCATAAAGCCGTCCACATGGTATTCCCTGATCCAGTAGACTGCATTGTCCAGCAGATATGCAGCGACCTCCGGTCTCTGATAATTAAACAATAACGTACCGTTTCTTGGATCCACACCTCGCCTTGGATCTTCATGTTCATACAGACACGTTCCGTCATATCTGCCAAATCCGTCCTCGCTGACCGCAAAACAGTTCGGCGTCCACTGCAGGATCACACCGATCTGCTCCTTATGCAGTTCATTGATTAGATATTGATAATCCCAAGGTGTTCCATACCGGCTGGTCGGTGCATAATAAAGGGATGTCTGATACCCCTCTGTCTCGTCCTGCGCATATTCCATGACCGGCATCAATGCCACATGGGTATAACCCATCTCTTTGACATAGGAAATCATCTCCCCAGCAATCATTTTCATATCAATCAATGACTCATCTTCATCATTATTCTCATGTTGTTTTTTAATTTTATTAGTAAACGCCCCTAAAGAACATTCATAAAGATTCATAGGGGTTTCATGGATATTCTTACCCTTTCTTTCCTTAAGCCACGCTTCATCCTGCCACTTAAAACCCTTCAGGGAAGTGACGATAGACGCGCAGTCCGGCCGCAGTTCCTGCAGGACGCTGTACGGATCTGTCCTAAAGGAAGCAATACCGCCGCGCATTAAGATCGCATACTTATACTTTTCTCCTTCCTTCACATCAGGCAGGAACAGTTCAAAGATCCCTGTATTGTACAGACGTACCATCTGGTGGATCTTTTCATTCCATTCATTAAAATCCCCCACAACACTGACGCGGACTGCATTCGGCGCCCATACGCGGAACATACATCCTCGAACACCATTAATGACCGCCAGATGTGCCCCCATAACTTCATAAGAATGATTCAGGGAACCAAGATGAAACTTCTCCGCATCATCTTCAGAAAGATTGTTCACATAATTATAAGGATCAACAAACTGCTTCGCACGTTTTTCTTTTTCTTTATACTGGACAAAATATTTATAGTCTACGCGGTTTTTTCCGGACAGCAGCGCCGCGAAAAAACCGGTATCATCCACCCGGTCCATCTTTACCTCTTCTTTGACAGTCTTTCCCCTTGGTCCCTCCGTCCCATTGATATATAAGCTGACAGCCTTGGCATCCGGGAAAAAGGCCTGAACCAGCGTCTGTTTCCCGACAGTGTGCGCTCCGAGATACTCCTGCGGATGATCGCATTCTGCATAAACGATCTCCTCGATCGCTGCCCAATCCATCATGTTATATAATTTTTTATTCATCCAGCGCCCCTCCTGTAAGTATAATTATTTAGTCATTAAAAATATAATTATATATAAAATAGCTCTCTGAGATATAGATAAGCCTAAAAAGACTGCATTTATACCATAAATAAATTATAATTCATGGATAAATAATCCACTCCGTAATTTGGGTTCAAACCATGTGGATTTGGGCGGCATAAGCAGCCCGGCATCCGATACTGCAAATAATTCACCAATTGAGGTGGGGTACATAGCAAATGCCAGCACGCAGTCAGAAGATGCGCGCCGTTCCAGTTCCTGCAATCCGCGGATACCGCCAACAAAATCGATCCGCTGATCCGTCTTGGGATCCTGAATATCCAGAAGTCCAGCCAAAACATACTTCTGCAGAATCGACACATCCAGTCCGTCCACCGGATCAGAGCTGTATAGATCCTTCTTTAATGTCAGAAGATACCATTTGCCCTCCAGATACATCGCCATTTCACCTTTCTTCTCCGGGCGGACCGGTACATTCTTCGGCTCGCTGATCTCATAGATCTCCAAAAGTTTATCTTTAAATTCTTCCGCGGTCATCCCGTTCAGATCCTTCACCACGCGGTTATAATCCATGATCTTCAGTTCATTGTCCGGGAAAAGAACCGAAAGGAAATAATTATATTCTTCCTCTCCGGTGTGTCCGGTATTGGCTGCCCGGCGTTTTAATCCTACTTTGACGGCAGATGCGCAGCGGTGATGTCCGTCTGCAATATAGATCGCATCAATAGAATCAAACGCCTCCTTCATCAGAGCGATGTCTTCCACAGCGCCGATCACCCATACCCTGTGTCCGACGCCATCCTCAGAGATAAAATCATAAAGCGGCGTCAGCGCTTTTATCTTCGCGATCACCCCTGCAATCGTCTGGTTCTCACGATAAGCCAGAAAAATAGGTCCTGTCTGGGCATTGCAGGCATCCACATGACGGATCCTGTCCTGCTCTTTTTCCGCCCTGGTATTCTCATGCTTCCTGATCACATTATTTTGATAATCATCAATAGAAGCGCATGCAGCAATTCCCGTCTGCACCCTGCCGCCCATGGTCAGCTCATAGATATAATAACAAGGGGTATCCTCCTTGATGAACAGTCCTTCCTTCTGCCATTCCTTCAACATGGAAGAAGCCTTCTCATAAACACAATCCGCATACATATCCATATCTTCCGGGAATTGTGTTTCCGCCCGGTCGATGGCTAAGAACGAATGTGGATTTTTAAGAACGACCTCCCTTGCCTCCGCACGGTTATATACGTCATACGGCAGCGCCGATATGATCTTTTCCTGCCCCTCTGCGGGACGGATCGCCTGAAATGGTCTGATATCCGCCATAGTAAAAATCCCTTTCTTTTGTCAATATTATTTATTTTATCAAAAAAAAAATAATAACACAAGAATTTCCGCTTTTCAAGATAGTGTAAATTTACTGTA
>DLOP01000079.1 GCA_002478505.1 Lachnospiraceae bacterium UBA7481 | reverse complement strand
CGATCGTGACAATGGATGCCATAGGCTGTAACCAGACAGTCATCAAGGCAGTCCGGGATGGCGGGGGAAACTATGTGCTCCCGGTAAAAGAAAACCAGAAAAGGCTTTTTGCAACGGTCAATGAAGAAATAGGAAAACTGGAAGGAAATAAAACATGGGATAAACTGGACCGTATAGAGACGTTACAAAAGGAGCATGGGCGGATGGAAAAAGTTGTATTCCGGATGCTGACCGATACCAGTTTTGTTTACGAGAAACTTGGAATGGAATCATTTTATGGGACAATAGCCCGGGTGGGGATCATGGATAAGGCAACAGAAACAAAGAAAGACGGGAAAGAAGTAAAAACACAGAGCCGGAGTATCTTTATAACAGACATAGAAGATATAAATGCAGACATGATGCAGAAGATACGGGCGGCACACTGGAACATTGAGATGCAGCATTGGATACTGGACATGCAGCTGAGGGAGGATCAGCAGACAGCAAGAAAGGATGATGCCGTAACGAATGGGTCAATACTGCGGCGTTTTTGCATGGTATTAAAAAAACAGGATACGGAGTTATCAGAAAAGCCGATGAAAAGATTTTTAATGGCAAACGAACATAATCCGGAAAGGATAGAGAAACTTCTGTTCGGAAATGTAGCACAAAAACCGCTTGATTTAACGAGATAACTTTGCGATTGCCCTACAGAAGGGAGATTCAAATGAAAAAGATATTTACTCAGAGGCTCTTTTATTATATGCTTATTGCATTTATTATTACGATTACAGTAATTTTTGCGTTGCAAACAGGCGTCAGCCAGGTGAGCAACACGTCTGCAAGTCAGGCAAAGCTTGAAGAAGTGAAGAAGAAGCTTGCTGCAAATGAAGCAAATATCCGGCAGCTTAAGGAGAGCCTTAGTCAGGACAATTTGGCAAAATCCAGGGCATTTGCAGATATGATTGCCATAGACAGATCCATTATCAGCGACACAGCCAGGCTTAATGAAATAAAGGACAGGCTGATGGTAAATGAATTGCATGTGATTGATGAAGAAGGAATCATTACTCACAGTACGATTGAAGCATATATCGGATTTGATATGACGAGCGGTGAACAGTCTAACGCTTTTATGGTGATCGTGAACGATCCTTCTATTGAAATCGTGCAGGAACCCCAGAGGAATGTGGCGGATGGAATCGTAATGCAGTATATCGGTGTTGCGAGAGCCGATGCAAAGGGATTTGTGCAGGTTGGCGTGCGTCCGGAAGTGTTGGAGGAAGTGCTTGCCGGTACGGAAATTTCTGTCGTGTTAAAGGATATTGATTTTGGTGAAAAGGGTTATATTTATGCGATTGATTCAGCAAGTGGATTGATTTTGGCACATAAAAATGCAAACTTAATCGGCAGCTCTGCTGCTGATGCAGGTTTCCCGTCAAATCTGACAGGCAAGGGGAAAGCAAAGATTGATGGTGTAACAGGCTACTATATGGCAGAAGAATACAATGGACAGATTATTGGAACGTTTATGCCGGCGAGTGAATATTATGCGGGACGGAGCAGCCAGACTATTGTAGTATCTTTGAGCATGTTAATCATATTTGGCGTGTTATTGTTGATGATTAACCATATGGTAGATGACAAGATTGTAAAGGGAATTGACCGTATTTCTGAATCTATGAGTAAAATTGCGGGAGGAGATTTCGGGATTACTGTAAATGAACAGGGAAATCCTGAATTTATGGCGCTTTCTGATAATATTAATAAAATGGTAGAAGGTATCCGTGAAAGCATTCAGAAAAATGAAATTTTGCTTGAGCAGCAAAAGCAGGATGTGGAACACAACAAAGATATGATTCGAAATGTTAAGAGCGCTTGTAAAGAATTGAATACGGTGTCGGGAGAAACGCTTGAAAATGCCGAAATTATTTCCAGCGGAACTGATGAGCAGGAAAGAGCTGTGGCAGATTTGAAGCGGGTTATGGAACAATTGACGCAGGAGTTGAATTATAGCGTTGATGCTGCCACAAATGTTACATCTGCAACGAGTGCAACTGCAGATAAGGTTATACAAACGCAGTCAAGCATGCAGCTTTTGAAAGATTCGATGCAGAAAATCAGCGATATGTCGATGGCCATTGAAAAGATTATCGGTGAAATTAATTCGATTGCGCAGCAGACCAATATGCTTTCCCTGAATGCGTCTATTGAGGCAGCAAGAGCCGGTGATATGGGAAAAGGTTTTGCGGTTGTGGCGACGCAGGTAGGTGAACTTGCGGCCAGAAGTGCACAGGCAGCGAAAGAAACGAAAGAATTGATTACGAATTCTATTAATGCTGTGGAGGACGGGCGTGCAATCACCGATCAGACGGTAGAAGCATTTGGAATTGTTGTGGAAAACATTGAACAGACAGACCGGTGTGTAATGGAAATCGCAGATATGGTGAAACAAAATGTCGATATCGTTTCTTATGCAGTCAGCCAGATTGAGCAGATTTCCGGTGTTGTGGAAAAGAATGTGCAGATTTCTCAAAATACGAAACAGGTTTCTGCCAACATGGCGGATATCACAGGAAGGTTGATTGAAATCGTGGAATCATAAATTGTATTTCATACATATAAATATCCGTGATGGAATGTTGTTTTCTGCATGATCCGGAAAGAAACGGTTCCTCCCGCCAGGGTATATTTGACGGCATTGCTCATCAGATTAATAAATACCTGATTCAACTTTAACGCATCTGCCATGACATCCTTATTGACAACCTCAAAGGTATCAATGAACAGTTCAACTTTCCGCTTTCAATCCTGCTCATATCAAGAATACCGAGAGTATTTTGGCAAAAGGGCATGGCAGTGAACGCAAGCGTATAAGGAAAAGTATCGGCAGTAACAGGATTTTTCCAAAAGTTTACAAACACACTTGACAATACTTCTCTGAGGAAAGTGTGGGTGAGGCTGTCAGGGATTCTGATATTCCCAGGGAGGAAATCTTTGTGATCACCAAACTTTATCCCAACCAGTATTCTGACCCGGAGGCGGCTATTGAGGAGGCGCTTGACAGGCTGGATATCGAATATATCGACATGATGCTGCTCCACCATCCAGGTGCGGGGGATGTTGAGGCATACCATGCCATGGAAAGAGCCGTGGAAGAGGGTAACCTAAAATCCCGAAGAAA
>DLOP01000082.1:361-22905 GCA_002478505.1 Lachnospiraceae bacterium UBA7481 | reverse complement strand
GTTTCTCGTCCTGCCGCCATTGGCTTTTGTCGGCTTGCACGGCATACAGAAATACCGTATCAGTTCCTTGCCCTCCGACAGCTTCTTCCTGTCAAGCCCGAGGACTTCCCCCACCGCTTCCAAGGAAAGCGGGAGTGCGAGCATTGCCGCCTGAACCGCCGTACACCTGAAGCTCTCCGGCTTGAGCGAAAGCCCGAAATGCCGATTAATACAGATACGCTCAAAGGCAGCATTGAAGGCGGTCTTGATGACCGTCTCATCATTCAGTAGTTCCATTACTTCATCCGGCATCGCTTCCCCGGATGCAAGATCGATAATCTTAATCTCTCCTCCGTCAATGCAGTATGCAAAGAGCAGGATTTCAAATTCGTCTGATGCCACATATCTATGTACCCCGCAGTCGGGGAGGCTGACATCAGAGTATGTTTCGATATCTATTCCCATCAGTTCAGCCATCTGAAAACCTCCTTATGTAAGGGACGGTGCTGCCACCGCCCCCTTTGTAATTCTTATGAGAGGAAATCATCCTCGCCATCGACTGCATCGAACTCATCCGCAGCGTTCACTCTGGAGCCTAACGGTTCTCCGTCCTTCAGCTTCTGGACATTGCCGAGTCCTGCCGCCACACCCTTGTTTCCATTGGAATTGTAGGCATAAAATGTCACGGACACTCTGCCGTAGCAGCCGGAATACACTTCACTCTGGTCGAGGATCGGCTGTACCTTGTTATCCACGACCTGCGGAGCCTGTCTCGAATTTGCATTCAGGAAATAGCTCCCTGCGTAGGCTTCATCGTCAGGTCTGTCAACATCGCCGTCACGAAGGGGAGTCTTCAGATTAGCGGGAATCTTGCCGCCCCACTTGCCTTTGCCCTCTTCCTTGGCAATCTCCACCGCCTTCTTAATCTTGGCGATGGTCTCGGTGTCATTCTTGTCGATGATGCAGGAAACCGAATACTTCGGCTCTGATCCGTTGACCGAATCCGGCTCGAAAATGTGTGCGTAGCTGAGTCTGCAAGGTACGATGACCTTAGTGTTGTTTTCTGTCTTCATGGTTTAATCCTCCTTGAAATCCGCTTCTGCGGTTGATATTTGTACTGCTTCTCTTTTATCTGAATCCGGCACCAATGTGACCTTGCCGTCCGGCTTATACACATAGGCTCCAAGGATTTCATTAAATTTCTTTTTGCCCATCAGCTTCTCCATTTCGGTAATACCGATAAGGCTCTGTTTATAGATGTCCGTGTATCCGGCATCCTTTGCTGCCTTCGCCACATCCTCCTCATCCGTATACTTACGGTTGGAGCGTCCAAGCACCAGTTTGAAACCGGGCCACTCCTTATGGTTCGTGACAGCTTCGTTCTGTGCGTAGGTGTATATCTCCTCCGCCCAACGCTTCAGGGCATCCGCCTTTGTAAGAACCTCCGCAATCTCGTCATCCGACATAAGCGGTGGCTCTGCAAATTCCATCTGTGCCAGCTTCAGATATTCCTCCGCCCTCGCACGGCATTTGAACCTTGCCTTACAGAATCTGCAATGATCCCCGGCTTTATATTCGCCCTCTCCGGCAAGTGCCAGCTTCGCTCCCGGCTCCAAGACTTCCTCCGTCCACTTCCGAAGTTCCTCTGCGGAGATCTCCCAAGTGGAGAAATGCTCGAGTCTCGGCTGTACGATGGTAAGCTCTACGGTCTGAATGTCATAAAGCATCGAAAGCATATCGAGCATTCCCTGACCGTAAATCATAAGCTGCGTGTTTTCCTCGGCATCCACCATCACGCCCTTGCCTAACTTCAAATCAATGATGTGCAGCTTCTCATTCGTAGCGATGACCATATCCGCTGTTCCGAAGCACCCCTCGATGTGTTCTTCCAGACTGACTCTCTGCTCCGCCGATATGAACGGGGCTTCGCATACAGCCCGTGCCTGTTCAATCTGGTCGATGCAGTAAGCGGCATAATCGTCTATGGCTTCCATCAGCTCGTCAGAGTAATAATCCGAAACCGGGCGTTTTACCCGTTTCTTCAGATGTTTGTTGATAAGGTATTCTGCCATTGCGTGTCCGGCACTCCCCTCTGCTGCGTATGGGGATTGTTCGTCCTCGAACTGCTCCTCCAACCTTAAGGATGGAGGGCAGCTCAAATACCGTTTGCCGGACGATGGAGAAAACCTCGCATGGGCGCCCATCAGAGAACCTCCGTCTTCTTCAGAAGGTCAGCGAGTTTCTCTTCCGGGATTGCCGAGAGCTTGTCAGCACCGAATTCCTTTAAAAGAGCCCTGACTTCCTGTGTCTTTCCGGCTCTGGACTTCTCCGCCATGACAGCACGGACAGTCTCCACCGACACAGCTTCCGAAGTTTCCTCTTTAGGTGCTTTCTCCTGCTTTGCAGCCTTCGGAGCAGCCTCCGCCTTCTTTTCGGGTGCTTCCGAACCGTCCTCTGCCAAGGCACGGAGTCCGGCAGCAACCATCTCATATCCGTTTGCAATCTGCATAATCGCTTTACTCATAGTTCCGTTCTCCTTTCCTATCTCATCAGTCTCAAACCCTTAACCGTCCTGCGGTATTCGTGGGTTACCCTGTCATCCACATCCAGAGTGCGGATGTTCACACGGTTGAAGCTGCCGTCATAAAGTCTGACAGGCTTTTTCTTTTCTTTTGCATGGTCCAGCTCGAATTTCATGCCCTCGGTAATCTCAAAGCCAAAAACCCATACCTCATCGCACAAGTCCATGAGTTCGAGTCCCATTTCTATTCCTTTCATCCTCTGGTTGGGATCGTTTTCATCGAGGAAGTTTGGGAAATAGAGATGTGGTGCAATCGGGATTTCGTCTGATCCGACTGCGATGGAAGCATAATGCTTCGCCCGTTTGGTATTTTCCTCGATGTTTCCCCTGAACGGGGAGCAGATGAATACTTTTTTCATAAAAAATCACATTCCTTTCTCAATTCGGCTCACATGGCCGTAGCTTCTCGTCAAATGTTCCTACAACGCAAAATCACGGAGGATACTCTTCATAACCGCCAAGTCGTCACCTGACAATTCGTCAGAGAGCTTTATCAGCAATTCCTTCTGGCTCGGCTTCAGGTACTTGCGTCCGGCATAATAACCATCAGCAATCTTTACCCCTCCGCCGTACCTTCCACGGATTGTTTCAATCGGGTGAGCAAGCGTGAGTTCTTCGATGTCGTACTTTATGGTTCGAACCGAAACACCGAACTCGTGTGCCAGATTAGCGATGGTGTCCTGACGCCTTTTGCAAAGGGCATCAATGATTGCATCCCGTCTCTCACTCGGAGTCATATTCTTCGTCACGCTTGCTCACCTCCTTCCTTTCTCTTGCCTTGTGAGCCAAGATTATTTGTTAAAAGTGCAAGGCTTTTGCACCTTTAGAAATTTCTTCAAAAAAATTTTTGCACCTATTAAATAAGCCGCTGTTTTGTGCCTATCCAACGAATCTACCCATATATAAGGTTGAAGTCCGCCATCCATAAAACTTCTTCATAATGAGTTCATACACCCATACAAATCCCGGCATAGCCAAAACCCCCGAAAACTGCACCTTCACAGCCATAAAGCAACTGGGATTCCTGATTCAAAATAATCAACAATATCCCATACAGTCCCTTCAGCACAACAGCTCATCTCTGCATCCCGTGCAAAAAATGGAAATGCGGGATAATATTTAATATCCAATTCCGCTGAAATTTTCAAATGATTTATGCGGAAAAATGAATAAAAAAAGAGCCTGACAAATAACTTTACTAAGCTACTTGTCAGGCTCGTATGTCATTATTTCGCATCGCGCTCTGTACAGGTATTTACTAACTTACCTTTCTTATCCCTATCTGTTTTTTACAATTCGGACACTTCTGAAAATAATCGGGATGCCAACCCTCCGGCATTGATTCCTCTGCAATGAGTTCTGACATATTATTTTCATCAGCATCAATCAATCTCTGAAAACCGCACACCGGGCATTCCAACTGCTTCTTCTTGGTAGCACGGCTTACAATTTTCTTAAACACTGGTCTACTTACTTCCATGTAAAGCACCCCCCTTAATTAAACGGAAGTTCTGACGGTTCACGGTTACTCAAATAACGATTGATAAGGGTTCTGGTCTCCTCCGACACCTTGATGTCTTTGGAATGCTTCAGCAAGCAATTATACAAATCTGTAATATACGGGCTAACCTCTCCATCGCTGTCAAGCGAAGAACACATCGGTGTAATCGGTTCGTCTCCGCCCCCTCTATCTTCAATCACATACATTTCAAATTCAGTCTTTCGTCCCTCTGGCAGATGGTTGTCCAGCTTAAATAATAAGACCGTACCCAACTCTGGAACAAAGCCACAGAAATTATCCTTTGTAACTGTTAGGTTTGCATCTTTCTTAAAAGCTGACACAAACTGAAATGCCGACTCCTTCTGCTGCAGATTTACTTCAAGTGTCCTTGTCATCATCGGCAAATCCGGGAAAGCATATTCTTTTTGCAATGCTCCATATGTCTCAAATGACTCCCACTCATGTCTATGGAGATTAACATCCTCCTCCAATGAATGTAAAAATCTAATCAGGAACAGCAGATTGTCGTTTGACTTATTAAAATCTCCGCAAACCAATGCTTCCACGCTGACCTCCAATTCCTGTGCCAGTTTGTATATGAGATCAATACCGGGCATCGATTCACTATCCGCTTTTGTCATCTTTGAAATGTATCCTGCGCTGATTCCTACCTTGTTTTCCAATTCTCCGACCTTCAATCCTTTTTCTTTAATCAGCACAGATATATTATTCATCAATCTCGATCTTTCAAAATCCATCTTAATACCTCCTCGTCTACCATAATTATACATCATTTGGAAAATATGTCAATATATTTTTGTAAATGGATTATTTTCCACTTTGCACCACTCTGCACCACCGTATATGTTACTTTTTGCCACCCTACTCCATTTTACACCATTATTTTGAATATTCTCCACTTTCCACCACTTTTTATAGGTAGGACTAATTTTAGTCCATATTGTTTCAAATTTTGTGAATATATTCGTCAACTTGTCGGTTGACACTTCGAGGATTTTTTAAGCACCTCATATTCCGAGGTGCTTTTCTCTAAAGTGAAAATACCCGCTCTGGATACCCGATTGTAAATATTGTAGGATTCTGATGCTCGACAGGTTTGAAGTCATACTCCAACTGCTTAATTCTGATCCTCGCAGATTCCACCGATACATTGAACACTTCAGCAACATGGTTTGCAAGGAAAATCTCCTCAAAGCCCGGAGCTTCTGCTGTAAGTCTACTCCGCATAGATTCATTGCCACACACAACCCTCATAGCTTCCCTCGGCATCAATATGGCAGCACTAAAATATTTTGCCTGATGCTCAAGCCAGTCATGGTCTGTCGATAAAGTTTTTCTTGAACCGTCCCCACCTTCTATATCTGACTTTCGGCAAGCTGTAGCATACTTGTCCGTCATATCGAAAAGTGAAAGCTGATACGGATCAACATAAAAATATGACTGCTGATAAATCCAATGTCCGGCTTCATGCCCCATAGTTGACCGAAAGCGATGCTCATCTTCCATAAGGGTGTTGTCAATGATGACCGTTCCCCTGCTTGCCGATATGTATTCGGCTCTATGCTTTTCCGCATCATATATGGGGATTTTATCGGTGTCATTAAAAACCATCCTTCCGAGGATAAGTCCGCAATGGGATAGGTTGTTATATTCCGGGGTGAGTCCCAAATAGAACTCCACGAACTTCTCAATATCAACCGCCCTCGGGTGTTTAAGGATATCTGCATCAAAGTCTTTTATGAAGTTTTCTGCATGATAATCAATTTCTTTGTGTGATAGGATTGGCACTCCATTCTGCTGGTATCTAAACTCTGGTTCATACATAGGCTATCAATTACCCCTTTCGCGCTCTTAATTCGTCAAGAAGAACCTGCCATTCTGCCTCACCCGCTCCTGTCTCTTTTGATAGTCTTAATGCTTCCACAACATAGGCATTGGTTGATACATAGTCAACGCAATCCTGTGGAATGAGGACATCGTTAGCTGTCCTCGCTGCAGCCGCTATATCATAAAGTGTATAAGTCTGGGTTTCATCCAAGGCAAGAAAAGCTGCGAGCCTCTCTAGCCTTTCGGTTGTAAAGGCACTTCTTCTGCCCTTCTCCACTTCACTATAAAATTGTGGAGATACTTCAATTGCTTTTGCTGTTTCTCGTAGTGATTTCTGTTTTTCTTTTCTTAATGCTTCAATATACTTTCCGAAACTTACCTTTTCATTTTCACTCATCATACTCAACCGCACTTTCTCATAGTTTTTTTAATTTTTCGTAGTTTTCTCAGTTTTTTAATTTTCTTAGTTTTTCTTTGTTTTACTTTTACACTTTACTTTTTCAATGTGCGTCCGTTTTAATTATTATTAATCTGGTAAGCTACACTGGCACAACTGCTGTCGTGTCAACCGTCAACCTAACAGTTGACACATAATAATATATCAAAGGGGGTTCTTCCTGTCAACCCCCTTTTGAAAAAAAGTTTTAATGCCAATAATCGTATGGGGAACGATACACCTTCTTCGCCTTGGGCAGAGTCTCTTCCGCAGCTTCTTGGGTTGCAAAGATTCTTCCCTCCCGGAGCCGAATGCCACCTCCCCGGTCTGCAAACCTGACTAAATAAAAATCTCCACTTCTTCGAACAATAACCACTTCTCGGACATTTCGTCCATTCTCGACTATGTATGCATGAGAGTTGTTCTCGAATGTCATTGAAACACCGCCTCCTACGATACACATCCGGCCAAAGGGAATTATGTCTGCCGAATATTATATCTTTGTTCTGGCAGTCCTAATGTAGCGATATTTAAATTATATCGAACATTTGTTCTGTTGTCAAGTCAGATTTCTTTTTTCTGATATAAAGGTAACCTCTCTTCTTTTCAATGAATAATATTTCTTTCCTTCAAAATCCATCAACTTAAAAGTCTGAAATACAGAATTCCCGTCAACATCATCGTAAGCAATATTAAATTCCGCCGGAAGTCTCTCCCCACTTTTATCAAGATCATCCAAGGGTATAATAGCATCTATTCCTTTGGGGTATCGTTTTATATCATTCGAATCGCTGAATGCCGCCTGAATTCTTTTACTGCCATTCGATTCCATAACGGGAAACATATATTTTTCAAAAATACATATATGCAATGCCGGATATGCTCCTAGATTTTTTATCTGCAAAGTAAAATTGTCATACTTAGGAAATATCGAAGGATCGCTCGGATTAAAGGAAACCGCATAATTTCCAACATGACTGTTCCGCTCGGCAATATCAATAGAAAAAATCGGCTGTATTAATTCAAACCTTTCATTTTCCCTACGCTTATTTTCCATCTTGTTATAGAAGCTGCTTTGTAATATGGCAATCGTGCTGACCGTGACAGTTCCAATGAAGGTCAGATAAGCTCCCAAAAATCCGAGCCAGTCACTCTTTTCCATATCTTTCCCCGCCGATAGGAAGCCGTCTCCCAAAAAGCACAAATATACAATCACATAAATCCCCACAGCCATTATCAAAAATATTATTGCATATTTTATAATTTCTTTTTTGTTTTTCATTTTGATTTCACATCCTTACAATTTCAATTCTTCAATTGGTATTTTCTTCCTATGTAAGTATGCATCATACACCCTTTGTGCCGGAAGTAGCCGAATTTGTATATTTTCCAATCCGAGAGCTTCAAGCATCTTTAAGCGTACTGAACCCTTGACAATTATTCCATCTTCTTCAGTCGGCATAATAAAACAGTTTTTCACAATCGGAATAGAGTGTTTTTCAATAAAATCTCGGTATGCCAACTGATACAGATACTGCTTTGTCACATCTCCTATGCCCGGATTGCCCCGGAGGGATTTACCCTTTTCAAGCTGAATATTATAATACTTCGCATCCAAGATGACAAAATAATCCCCCGCTTCACTCTGCCCCGCCGTAATAATATCAGGAATAAGAGTATCCTTTGCTTCAATCGGTTTATCCATATCTGCCGCTTTCCACTCCGGCAAATCGATTATTTCTATCAACTTCTTCCGCTTATCAAATCCCGCTGCCAAAGGCAGAGTCAGTCCAAGACTTCCAATAGGTGTGCCTAATTTGTTATTGAATACTTCAGCACAGATTTTTTCCCATACTGCATGGAATGCTGTCGTGCCGAACATACTGACACCCTCATTTTGCTCCATCACATTCCTTTCTTGGGAAATATAGGTATACATTGTTTTCAGCAAAATCTGCCGTCTTGTGTTAAACTGCACATTCAGCTCTGCTTGAATGCGATCAAGGATGTATTCGCGCTCACCAAAGTCAGATATTTCTTCCTCGGACAACTCCACGGATACCATTTCAAACAATTCTTCAAGTTGCGAATCATGTAACTGCTTGGAGCATTCCGTCAAAATGCACTCATGAAGCCTTTTGAAATAATCCATATCGTCATCAATGGTCTTTTCTGTATACAGCTCCGTATAATATGGATGATTGTCCCGTATAAGTGCAAATCCCTCGTCAATTGTTTTTTGCCACAGAATAGCCCCATCCCCATTGACTTCTATAAGATCTTCGCTGTTGTTATACACTCCATATTCGTGATAATCATTCAGCAAAAAAAGAATGATTGCCAGCAAATTAAAGCTGCGGTTCTCCCCATCCCCGTTAAACAAATTTATGATCTGCTCTTCGGAATTACTATAGCGTTCCAGAACTTTCATAACTTGCTTCATCGGTTCAAGCGGCTCTGCCGTATTATTATCATGCTCTCCACTTAGCATATACTTGGGATAAATTTTTACCACACGATTACTATATGTAATGACACCAACATAGGTAAAAACATAAAGGTACTCGTCATTCCCGGCGGTTTCGTCCGCTATTTGCACATCTTCATCTACCAAGTCGGATAGTTCCAACTGCTCTTTACTATTATTTACTGCTTTCAGAATACCATAGGCTTTGAGCGTTTTTATGAATTTTTCCACTCCTTGCTCGTCAAACGCAAAGGAATTTTTTAATTCATTTTTGGAATAACGCCTCTGCTCCCTGACAAAGCGTGAAATGATCTTCATACAGACTATCCTTCCTGTTGTTCATAAAATTCTGCCTTAAAGTTATCTCCAAAAATCCGAATACCAATCCTATCAAAATCATCACATACCGATGAATATTTAGAACTGTCACAGCCCTCAAACAATTTATGCTTATGCTGCTTGGCAGCATCTTCATACAGGTACATAATAACCTTGCTCTTGAAGGCTTTGATAAATCTGTCCTGATCTACAATTTTCCCGGCATCATCCGTCACCAGAAGTTTCTTTGCAAGGAAATACGGTCCCATTAATTTATCTTCGTTGACTTTATAATCTTTTGCCAATTTGTCATTAATGGCTCTTCGCAGCTTGTTCCAGTCGATTGTTTCTCCGGCAATGTCCACCGTTCCCACGACGCCCTCTTCATTTTCATTGATTCCGAGATATTCAAAACTCCATCTTCTCTTGAATGCGGTATCCATCGGAAATACACCCTGATCCGCACTATTCATCGTAGCCCATATAAACATATTATCCGGCAGTTTAATCTTATCCCATTGTTCAGGAAGTCCACCCAAATTGTCTGCAAGATATTTTCTCACATCCTTGGATGTCTGTATTTCATATTCGCTTTTCCCTTCTTCGTCCCGATCCAAAAGCTGAAAAACATCCCCAAAAACTGCTGCCACTTTTGCACGATTTATCTCTTCTATCAAAAGCAAATGAGGCTGCGGATTTCCGCTTCTTCCAGAAAGAATAGCATCTACAAATACACGCATAAATGGCCCGGCAACAAATTCATAACGAATGTCACCTTTAGAATCGGAAACAGGCTTGTATGTACCTACAAATTGCGCGTACGAATAATCAGGGTGGAATGTCACTCTCTCCATAGTCCCCTCTGTGCCTTCCAACAATGTCGTGGAGTCTTTTTTTAGGAGCCAGCTCTTACCAGTTCCCGGTGCGCCAAACACTATTCTGTTTCTTTCCACAGTATCAAGGATACCTGTCGTATAAATTGGTTCTGCGTATTCCATTGCTTCTGCCATTTGCTCATCACCTTCTTTTTCCGATAAATCATAATAATATTTTTTATACAAATACATGAGATTATCCTCGTCTTTCAATTCAAAACACGAGGTCATGTGTCCTTCAGCTTTTTTAGGCAGCCTCTCATCCTCTGAAAAGCAACTATGCCATATAGCCGGTTTACGATGACACATTGATTCGTTTGCATCGAAATAATAATCTCCCACATTATCCGCAAGTGCAATAAGACTTTCTCCATCCATTGTAACAAAAACCGTATCTGCACCTGTATTATAAAAGGTTTGAAGTTCGCCCGCCTTTCTGCTTGCGGTTCCGGCATCGTTAGGGTAATAATTTGATTGCAAACTTTCCGCTATAGATTTCTTAATGCTAGAGGCATTACCTTGCTGTGAAAAAACATCCAAACTGCCGATAGCTTTCCATCCAAGTGCCACAACTTTCTCTCGCTTCCAGTCATCAGCATACTTGCCATCCCCATCTGATGTTCCTAATCGGCAAAATTGCTTTATGCCTCCAAACTTATCATAAAGAGCCTGTGACAGATGAGCTGCGTTCCGCTGTGCATATCTGCAAACTATAGCAATCTGTCCGCTTCTTCCATAGGCTTTTTCACTAGGTCTTATTTGGACACATCGGAGTGCGTGTTTCTGCCAGTCTTCAGAATGCCAGACTGTGAATTTATCAGGGAAAATCATAAAGAAATATTTATGCACCCAATTATTCGTAGCAAAACTTCCAAGTGTCTCTATAAGATCATCATGCAATTTTTCGTAATCTTCTACGGTCTCAAGTGTTGCTCCTCTTATTATTTCAGCGCCCTTAACAAGTTTATCTCTGACATCCTTTCCTATCTCCAAGGCTTCTTCATATGGTATTACCCTTTTGTTAGCAGAACCGCCTGTTATCCATTCCTGTTCCTTATTTTGATAAATTCCGTATTTTAAGGATGTACCTCCGGCGATACTTCCAAACTGTCCTCGCATTTCTTTATGGAACTCAAGCCACCATGTCATGCTGTCATTTGTTTGTGCAGCCGTATAAAACATGGCTTCCATCAGTTCATCATCAGAATATGACATAAGTTTGTCGGGAGAAAACTTTGCATTGAATTCCGCTGTCAATCCCTTTAACTCATCCTCCGTTTTTTCAAACTCAAATCCTGTTTCCAAGATATGATCATTAATAATTCGGGCAGCTCTCTCATATTCATTTTCATCCGTATGCTGTTCTTCTTGCCCTATGGATTCCGTATGCAAATCCATATACTCTTGATAACTTCTTTTTATTTCCTTAAAATCATCTCCTGACGGACTCCAAAAAGAATTATAAGACAAGATGTCAAACAAATCTGCCTTATTCTCCATAGTCAGATTATTACTCTCTAACCTAATATTTCCGTTTGCTTCTTCCGTAACACAGCCCGACCATGTAAGAACCTTAACCATTTCCCGAACTTGTCTTTCTTCTTGTTTCCATGCTCGATTTTGCTCATTCAATTCAATGGTCTGTGGAATGTTACCTGTTGAACGGAATTCTTCAATCTGCTTAATTAACTGCAATAAATCAATTTTTTCACTTTTTGCTACTTCAGAATTAAAAAAAATAAAATCTGCGATTTCTTTTTTAGTAAGAAAAGCTCCTTCCGGCATCTGAATGTTCATAACATACAGTATTTGTAAAATCACTCTCATAGGTGCAAGCAAAATACCGTCATCTGTCGTTTGGTTATAAGACTCTTGAGTTCTTGGATTCGGAAATTGAAATTTTTTTATAAAGTTTAATACAACCTTCCTAACATTTCTTTGTGAGCATTCCCTCGCACACACACTTTCTTTTGTTAAATTAAAATAGAATCCAAGAGTATTCATATTATTATTGGCATTCTTATCAACATTAGCTGACGGAACTGTATCCGTCTCGAAACATTTTCCCGCTTCGATTAAGGAATCCTCCAAATGTGAAATTCTCAAATCGTTAGTAAACAAATAATGGTACATTCTAATCCTCCTTTAACAGCTCGGCAATTGATGTTGCTACCGCTTTTGCTAAGAGCGGTGGAACGGCATTACCAACCATCTGATATGCATTGCCTCTACTGCCTACAAACTCAAAATCATCTGGGAATGATTGTAATCTCGCCGCTTCTCTTACTGTAATAGTTCTCTGCTGTGTAGAGTCATAATGAATAAATCGGTTTCCATCTTTATACAGATGTGCAATTATTGTGGTACTCGGTTCATCAGGTTCGAGAACATGATATCTGTGGATTGGAGACTTAGAACCAATTTTTTCTTCGTATAATTCACTAATCTTTTTACTATCATATTCCCGTCTTCCAGATTCGACATCCTCCTCCAAAATCCTAAAAGTATCCATATCTCTCAAATTATTATATCTAGGAACGTGCCATGAAATATCACAATCAGGAGTTGTATGAGAACGCCTCTTTTTATGATTTTCTTCATCAAACAATGGCATTAATTTAGGCAAATCACCTATTGCCTCCCTAACGGTTTTTATATGATCCACCTTCTGCTTTGGAAGAATATTATTATAAAAATCGTGTAAAATTTCTTGAGGATTATTAAAACATTTTTTATTTAATCCGACTATTATTATTCTGTTACGATTCTGAGGAACACCAAAGTCACAAGCATTAACCATTGCCAGCTTCAAATCATCTACTATTTCATATCCGATGCTTGCAAATCCTTCAGTAATATGTTTTGTAATTGGTGTGCCATCCGGGGCAGCACTCAATATCCCCGGCACATTTTCAAATACAAATAGCCTCGGCTTGTAACGATTAACAACTTGCAAATAATGTTCAAAAAGATAATTGCGATAATCATCTTTCATTCCATTTTCATCTCTAACACGCCCCGCTACGGAATATGCTTGACAAGGTGGTCCACCAATTATAATATCAATCCCATCAGCTTCATCTACATAATAATCAAGACCTTTTCCTTCTCCGAATTCAGCATCCTTCCATCCAGAAAATAACTCTGTTTCCCTCTGAATATCAAAATGCATTACTCTTTCTTCCGCATCAGGCTCTTTCCATTTTGTTTGCATACGATGCCGTAAAGTATCCACTTGTGGCTTTAACCATTCCACAGCAGCAACTTCACTATATAAACCTGTCTGCATAAATCCTTCTGTCAATCCGCCACATCCTGCAAACAAATCAATAACTTTATACCTCATATCATCATTTTCCTTTTAAGTATTCTTTTAATTTCGCCGCAACAACCTGACCTAATATCGGTGGTACAGCATTTCCAACTTGTCGGTATTGCTCAGATTTATTTCCATAAAAAATAAAATCATCAGGAAAACTCTGCAATCTTGCACTTTCTCTTACCGTTGGAATTCTATTATATTTATAGTGAAAATGTGATCGATGACCTGTATTTATTGTCAACGATGGTTTTTTACTATGATACCTAGTCAATGCCTCGTGATATTTATACATAGTTCGGTATTCATCCGGCAAGGATTTATAATTCTTCCCTTCAGGAACCAAGGCTATCATTTTCTTTGTTTTTTCAATAGGAATACTACCTATATGGTTATACACCTTTTTGGACTTGCCCCTCATCTTTTTTTGATAGTCATTGCTCACAGGCATTGCATAATCCTGTATTTCCTCACCGTATATTATTTCTCCATCTTCTGTTTGTAAAGCTGGCAAATCACAAATTGCTTCTTCACAAGTGATATATTTATCCTCGCTATACAAAGGTTCTGGAAATTCAAACGGTTCTGTACTATCTCTTAAACCGACAAAAAATACTCGTTTTCGTATCTGTGGAATGCCATAATCAGGTGCATACAAAAGTTTAGGTGTCATTGTGTATCCTATTTCTTTAAAATCCTCTACAATTCTTTTTGCCCCTATTCCATCATTCGTCTGAAGCATACCCGGCACATTTTCTAATACAATTGCTTGTGGTTTCAGCCTATCCGCCAGTTTTACCATTGCTAAATACAGTGAATTTCTTTTATCGTTCATATCCCTTGGTCCAGCAATAGAAAAACCTTGACATGGCGGACCACCCACCAAAACATCAAGTTTTATACCCTTTTTATCCAAATAATCAACAATAACATCTATATTCCCATGATTGAATAAATCCAACCTCATGGCTTCCGCCTTACCGTGGTTCTCCTTAAATGTTCTTAAAGCCGCTTCATCAAAATCCACTCCTAAAACAACATCATATCCGGCATCATAGAATCCCCGGGACAATCCTCCCGCACCTGAAAATAAATCAACACAGGTAAATTTTTTATTCATTTGATTTGCGACCTCGTTTCTCTATAGTTTTTTTATTTTTCTTGAATCTCGTATCTTTAGGTTTGGAGGTATCTTGCGGAATTGCCCACACCTCTCCCACCTTAAACGCACCTTGAATTCTCCCATTAGCACACAAAACCTGTACGCGCCTCTGTGAAATTCCCCATTGTTTAGCTGCTTGGCTTGCACTTAAATATTCCATTTTTTGCCCACCTTTCCGAATACTATTATATTCCACGGGACGAATAATATCAACTAAAATTTTTTATATTTTGGATTCAAACTGGTCCACAAAAAAATCTCCCGGGCATCGCCCGAGAGTCTCTACTTCAAAAGTTCATCATATGTGGTTTCCAACGCATCCCGTATCCCCCGGAGCTGCGAAGCCTTGATGTGCTGTATGCCTCTTTCTATTTTGACAAGCGTTTCTCTTGTCATCGGCACACCAAGAAGGTCGAGTTTCTTTATAAGTTCGGTCTGACCGCAATTTCGCTTTTTCCGGGCTTCACGGATGTTCTGTCCGATTTGGATTTCCTCATCCTGCTTGATTTTCTGTTCCATACGCTACCTCGTTTACTGAACTAGAATTAGTCCTTTGTATGGATAGTGTAATCAATTATTATGAAGTAATGGGACTAGTACTAGTCCACTTTCAAAAAAGTGTGATGAGTACCTCCTCCGAAAAATCAAGAAAGGAGGTGCTAAAAGTGGTTAATTATGAACTTATAGGAAAAAGAATAAGGGAGCTTCGTATGCAGCAGATTGTTACACAGGAACAGCTTGCAGAAATGATTGATATGTCCGTTTCCTATGTCAGTTACATAGAAAACGCCAAAAAGAAGCCTAGCCTAGAAACACTTATTCGTATTTCCAATGCCCTCGGCATTACACTTGATGAGATTTTGTCTGGCAACCAGCTTCACAACCCTACGGACTACCAGACAGATATGGACTTGCTGATGAACGAGTTGTCGCAAAACGAAAAAAGGCTCGTTTTCGAACTCATCCGATCTGTGCGAGATATTCTCCGAAGTAATCATTGGAATCTCGAAAAATAAGCGGCCACAAATTAAACCATATTTCTTTGCTCCTAAGAATAAACCATCGGTCAACCTCTTGACCTTTGGTTTATTTTCATTTTTTATGAAAAAATTATAATACAATTCAGAGTAGCAGAAAGGATAATTCAAATGAGCGAGAACAGCACAGATAAAAATGACCGCAAAGACCGTATCCGGGAACGGTACAGAGGTATCAATGCGGATGAGCTTGAAGTAATCCAAGCCCGGGTTAAGGAAAACATCCGCAAGGATAATGTGGAAAGACGGGTGGCTGTGTATGCCCGGGTATCCACAGAAGATCCGAACCAGACATCTTCATATGAATTGCAGAAGAACCACTACACGGATTTTGTAAACAGCCACCCGAATTGGAAACTGGTAAAGATTTATGCGGACGAGGGAATCTCCGGCACTTCCCTCCAACACCGTGACAGTTTCCTTGAAATGATACGGGACTGTGAAGCCGGAAAAATTGACATGATTATTACGAAGCACGTCTCCCGTTTTGCGAGAAACATTGTAGACTGCATTAAAATACAGCGTGACCTCAAAAAACTCAATCCGCCAGTTGGAATACTGTTCGAGACGGAAAACCTGTTCACTCTGGATGAGGACAGCGAGGTCATGCTTTCCATCATGGCCATGATGGCACAGGAGGAAAGCCACACCAAGAGCGAAATCATGAATGCATCCATCGAGATGCGTTTCAAGCGTGGAATATTCCTCACTCCCACTCTCCTCGGCTATGATAAGGACGAGGACGGAAACCTTGTCATTAACGAGGACGAAGCCAAAATCGTCCGGCTGATTTTTTATATGTATCTTTATGGATATACCTGTCAGCAGATTGCGGATACCCTCACGGGTTTCGGGCAGCGTACCAAAAAGGGAAACGAAACATGGTCGGCAGGAACTATATTACAGATTTTGCAAAATGAGCGACATTGCGGAGATGTGCTTGCAAGAAAAACCTTCACTCCAAGCTACCTCGACCACAAATCGAAAAAGAACCGCAAGGACCGAAACCAATATCTGCACCGGGATAACCATGAACCGATTATAAGCCGGGATGATTTCATAGCTGTCCAGAGACTTATTGCGAATGCAAAATACGGAAATAAGGGCATTTTGCCAGAACTCCATGTCATACCAGATGGAATCCTAAAAGGATATGTATCCGTTAATCCCCGGTGGGCAAGTTTTACGGCATCCGACTATCGTGCCGCATCCAACAGCGTGTCCGACAAGGAAGTCTCATCCCCTGTCCAAGTGACAGCACAATCCGGGGATTTCGACTTCCGGGGATATGAGGTTGCCCGTGCAGAGTTTTTTGACACAACGGATCGAATCGGAGTCACCATTTCTGCCGATATGGTTAAATTCAGCACATCGGCAGTCCGCAAATTCGGCAAAGAAACTTATGTGGAAATGCTCGTACATCCGGGGAAGCAGATTTTTGCAGTCCGTTCATGCTCTTCCGAAAACCGCAACAAAATCCAATGGTCAAAAATAAGAGGTGGGCTTGCCACTCCGCGCATAATAAGCGGTGCTGCTTTTCTCCCTTCCATTTTTGACTTGTTTGAATGGAACATAAACTGTAAATACCGCATGATTGGTCTATACAGAAAAAGCGAAACCGACTCCATTATTCTTTTTAATGCTTCGGACACGGAGGTTCTGATACCGCCAGAATCACTTGATACGGACACCATGACACCGTTCCAGTCCAAGGGAAGGAAAAAGTCCGTTCTCGGCTATCCGGCACATTGGGCAGAGTCATTCGGAAGCAATTTTTATATACAAGCTCAGGCACAGGAAATGGCAAGTCTCATGCAGGACAATGATATAGCAGCAGTCGGAACGCCGTACAAAGATTCAGAATTGCAGCCGACCAGTGCTGATGACATACAGAAAAATATAGAGGCTCTTATGAGCGATATGAAACAGGAGGCAGACAATGACTGAATCACCGAAAGAAATAGAAATTATACAAGACGATGCTTTTAGTTACGAGGGTTATCAAGTGGTGCGTGGGGAATTTTTTGCCCATATCTATGAACCATCATTTACCTTTAACAACAACAAAGTATCCGTCAATACAGCCTGTATCCGCAAACTGCCACACACAGACTTTGTGCAGATACTGGTAAACCCGGAGGAAAAGAAACTTGCTGTGCGTCCTTGCTCCGAGGATGAGAAGGACTCCTTCCGTTGGTGTAGTGCCACAAGCAAAAGAACCCCGAAGCAGATTACTTGCCGGGTTTTCTTTGCAAAGGTCATAAGCCTGATGGATTGGAATCCGAACTATCGATATAAACTTCTTGGTAAGCTGATCCAGTCCGGCGAGCAGTTGCTCTTCGTTTTTGACCTTACCACCCCTGAAATCTACAAAAAAGCCATCAAGGAAGATGGCACAATGAAATCTTCCCGTACCCCTACATATCCTGCCGAATGGCAGAATCAGTTTGGTATGTCGGTTGAGGAACATCAGCAAGCGATACAAATTAACATTTTTGATGGTTATGCCGTTTTTGGTATAAACCAGACTCAATCAGAAAGTGAGGGAATGCCAAATGAACAATCCACAACCAATCCTGTCCATCGACCTGAAGAAGAACCGAATACGAATCCACAAGCAGACATTGCACCTACTCGGTGATCCCGAATATATACAGTTGCTTGTGAACCCCACCGCCCGTCTTATCGCCGTCAGACGGAGCATTCAGGGCGATTACCTCGCACACCGTGTACGGATGTGCCAATTAACAGCACGGAACAGCTACGAACTATACAGTACCAATCTGCTTCAAACCCTTTGTGCCGTAAACGAGGCGTGGAAAAAGAATGAACTGTACAGAATCTACGGAAAGCTGAATTCAAAAGAAGGTGTCGCACAATTTCCTATGGACGGTGGCATCCTCGTGACCGATGCCGTTTCGGATGAGGTGTAAATCATGAGCGTGACACCTTTGACGATAGATGAAGAATTCCGTTCCCTGATACCGCCCCTTTCACATGAAGCCTATGAAGCATTGGAAGATGATATTTTTAACAACGGATGCAAGACACCCATCGTTGTCTGGCAGAATAAAGTAATTGATAATTTCTTCCATTATGAAATCTGCCAAAAATGGGAAATCCCATACACGGTTTCAGAGCGTGATTTCTCAATCCGTGCAGAAGTTATTTCATGGATTTGCAAAAAACAGTTGCAAGACCTGACACACCCGGAGGAAACCAGAAGATTCCTTTTGGGAAAATATTATGAAATGGAAAAAGAGATATTTATGTATGAGGAAACACAGGCAGGAAATTCCTCGCACATTCATAGTTGCCAATATAAAATAGCAAGCCAAATTGGAAAAGAATATCATATGTCCACAAGCACGGTTTACAAATATGGAATCTACACTCGGGCGATTGAGGACATTGCACATAAAGAACCCACAATCGCCGCCAAAATACTCTCCGGGAAGCTGAAGGTTTCACACAATAATATTATAGAACTATCCCGGCTGCCGAAAGACCAGCTCCACAACCTAAACAGCCATCTTTCGGAAAGGGACATCGAGAGAATCAGCTATTCCGAAATGAGACATGAACTGCAATGGAAAAGGCTGCCTTCGCTTCCGCAAGCGGCAAAGGCAGAACCGCAGACGGACATCCCCATAAAGCAGACACCCAAGTATGATCCCGATGCGGAACTGGCAAGCCTTATGCTTACCATTCCATCTTGGATCAGTTCCATAAAAAGAACCTTGAACAATACAAATTTGCCCTTGGTTTCAGAAACAGCAAAACAGAAATTAAAAGTAAAACTGCATGAATTACGGTTTGTTATTGATTCCGCACTTCGTGCCATTGAGGAGGATGACTAATGGAAGAACTATCACAATTTGTGCCACAGGTGCATTTCGAGCAGATACCGATTAAGAATTTGGTGTCCAATCAGGAATACCAAAGAAATCTGTCTGTGAAGCACGTCCAGAAAACTGCTGCCAATTTTGACCTGTACCAAATCAACCCGGTAAAAGTCAGCCGCAGGGACGGCATCAATTATGTGTTTAATGGACAGCACACCATTGAAATTATCGCCCTCGTGTCCGGCTCCCGTGAGACACCCGTATGGTGCATGATATACGATGACCTGAACTATACCCATGAAGCGGATATTTTTGCAAATCAGATGAAGTTTGTGAAGCCCCTGCTTCCCTATGAAATTTTTATGGCCAACATCGAAGCCGGAAGCGACAAGCACTTAATTATTAAGGACCTCGTTGAAAACTACGACCTTACCATTACTCCCTCCGCATCCCTTGGTGGAATTTGTGCCGTATCAACGCTTGAAAAAATATATGACAGATATGGATTTCATGTTCTCGACCATGTGCTTCGTCTCTGCATAGGCACTTGGGAAGGGATGCCCCATTCCTTGAGTGCAAATATGATGAACGGTGTCGCACGGCTTATAAACGCTTTCGGGGACGAACTGAAAGATGATATGTTCAAAGAAAAGGTCGGCAGATGCTCCGTAAAGGAAATCGCCAGAACTGCCAAAGAACGCAGACCGGGTTCGCTCGGCTATGCCGAAGCATTGCTTCTTGCCTATAATAAAAATGCCCGGTCACAGCAGCTTAAGTTTGAGACACTCTACAGCCATAAAACTGCACCCAAAAAAGAAGAAGCCGAGCCGGACACCACAACCGAAGTGGTGGAAGGTCAACTCGACCTTTTCGGAATCGACAAGTCGGAATGATCCACTTTCCTTCTACCGTTCATTTGAAATGCATCATGCTCCATGATATGCAGTAACGCTGTTTTGAGGTTTGGTTCGTCCCGGTGGCTGTGATACTCATCAGCCCAATTATGTTTATGATATACCTTAAAATGCCGGAAGGTCGGATACTCCTCAAGTATCAAGTGCCAGAAGTGTTTTGTGTTTGCTGACTGCAAGCTGATGGCAAAACCACCAGCTTGCAGGACATTGAAATAATTTCTGTCAATCAAATCTATTTCTTTTTTATTTATCACTCGTCCACACTTCGTCTGCTTTTGTAATAATCAGTTTTCCTCCTTCGCACTCAACCACAACCTTGTCTCCCATTTCAAAGCCAAGTTCAGAAAGCCATGCCCCCTGAATCCGTATTGCGGGTGTCGGCTTATACTTGTATCCCGACAGTTCCGTTACCGTCAATTTCCTGTATTTTTTATATGCCATACGCATAATCTCCTTTCGCTGAATAGTTTACTTTCGCTAAATTCTTTTACTCTTTTGCGAAATAGTATAATCTTTCGCCATTTTGTGTCTTGGGATTTTAACCCCCTCTGAACCGAGAAGGACAAAGGGCGAGAAATTGCCCTCTTACGCACAGAAAAAATATGTACTTTTTAGCATTATGTACTCCCACAAATGCCGAGTTTACGGGCTTTTTCGAGGTCTTGGGGGATACCAAAGATAGCGTCTTAACACTATATACCGCCAAAAGGCAGCCCGCTCTTCCTTCGATGAAGCTCGTAGCAAAAACAAAAGAGACAAAATATTTTTGAAACAGATGCAAATGGCTACTTCCAGTACAACCTGATCCGAAGCCATGGAAGCGACCGCTTCGCTTTCTGTCATATCAGTCATGCCTGCAATAAGCATCGAGGAAACAATATATACGATAGCGGCAGTTAACAATAGAATACTGTTAATAGCTCTCTTCTTATATCGATCACTGTACCGATAAAAGAGATTCCGTGCATCCGGCGTCAGACAAATCTGCTCGTATCGGTAAGCCTTTATATTTTTGTAAAACAACCACATCCATAAAGCACCAAGTCCCGCTTCTAAAAGGATGGAAAAAATGTACTGAGGCGCTTGTTCCGTGATTCCTTGAAAAACGGAAATCGGAATTGCCGCAAACCACCAACCGATTAAAATTGAATACAATCTGACTTTGCGGAACTTCTTTTTGAATGCCTTCTCGCCTTTTTCTTCTCTCTGTGGTAATGCTTCGCATCCCGAAAAAGATACTGCTTCCTCATAGGTTCCGCAACGGCTCATCAGTTCGCCCATTGCCTGCACTTCGTTTTTGCCCTGCTCTTGCAGCAGAATCAGCTCGGACTCGAAAGTATTCCTTACACACTCTTTTTGTTTTTCGGATTCCTCGGAATAGGGGATATTACGAAACAGGTATTCAATTAAAGCGCTGAATTTTTTCGTCATAGTGTAGTGTTCCTTTCATAGCTATATTACCACCAAATTGTAAAAGAAGCAAATCGTAAAACAAAAAGGCAGCGGCAATTACCGGAAGAATTTATTTACACATCCTTTGTTTTCAGGGTTTTTATCCATGTCCATACACCACCAAACAAAACGCAGAAATAGAAAGTGAACAGACGATTTGTCAGCATAACCGGCAGCACATGATCTCCAAGAATGCCCCCGAAAAGCATTGTGAAATTCAACTCTGCTGCGCCTGCCGTTCCGGGAATGGGAACAGATGCCGAAGCAATGACACACAAAACATTCAGTGCAAAGAGCCGAACCAAGGTTGTCCCGTGAAACCCGAGTCCCATTGCCAAAAAACAGACGGGCATAGCCTTGAGCGTTCTCTTTGCTACATTCAAGAGTAAGCAGAAAGCTACGCTTTTCCCCCTTGTACATATCAGTTCAAATGAAGCACGATATTCCAATAACGAGGCATTACAACTTGATAATGCGCGATCCTGATCCTTGATCAGATGCCATTTTGCAAGTAATCGAATCCCAAAACAGCAGATTTTATAAATCCATTCTCTGTGAAGCATACAAGCGAAGCAAATAAACAGCATAAGCAGCAGGGTCAGAAAACCATAAATAAGCATTCCTACACTGAAAGACGGTACTTCAATCTCATCTGTCACTACCACAAGAAACAAACAAGGTAACCCAAGTAATAAAAGCGCTGCTTGATATAACATCGTATTAAATACAAGAAGCAAGGATGATTTCGCCAGCGGTACACCGTCTCGCTTCATAAAAAAAGCTGCTGCCAGTTTGTATCTTTCTTTGCGG
>DLOP01000082.1:0-171 GCA_002478505.1 Lachnospiraceae bacterium UBA7481 | reverse complement strand
CCGCAAAGAAAGATACAAACTGTAATCACACCAATTAGCAGCATGACGAGCAGCCCGACGATCTGCTTTTTTCGATTTAATAATTGCCCCTTTGCCATTGATACTTCTTCCTTTTTTCTTCATCGCATACTACTCTTAACACGAACCGGAAATCATCATATCAATGATCTC
>DLOP01000178.1:26010-32568 GCA_002478505.1 Lachnospiraceae bacterium UBA7481 | reverse complement strand
TCCCAGCTGAGCTAAGACCCCAGAATAGCAAAGTAGTTTGTGACCTTATTTTCAACCTGCTTTGCTATTATATCGAATCCCTGTTAGATTGTCAACATTTTTTACAGGAATTATTCAACCATGTGATTCCGTATTATTCTGCAGAACTATTTATGATCTGCACAGAGCTTTCAACTCCCCATCCTGCACATCGATCAGTATGGTATCCCTTGCATGGATCTCATCCGCTAAAATCAGCTTCGCGCTCAATGTCTCCACGGTCTTCTGGATATACCGTTTCAACGGTCTTGCCCCATATACAGGGTCATAGCCGTGCTCCGTAATATAACTTTTGGCATCTGCTGACAACTCCACGCTGATCTCCTTCTCCAGAAGCCGGCGGTTAAGTTCCCCGATGATCAACTCTACAATGCCTGCAATATTATCCTTTGTCAACGGTTTGAACAGGATCACTTCGTCCAGACGGTTTAAAAATTCCGGTCTGAAATGCAGTTTCAATTCCTCCATGACCTCTGCCTGTGCCGCATCGCTGATATTGCCGTTTTCATCAATTCCTTCCAACAACGTGGGCGCGCCAATATTGGACGTCATGATCAGGATCGTGTTCTTAAAATCCACCGTCCTGCCTCTGGAATCCGTGATCCTTCCGTCATCCAGCACTTGAAGAAGCACGTTAAATACATCCGGATGCGCCTTTTCCACTTCATCAAACAATACAACCGAATATGGTTTTCTCCGTACCGCCTCTGTCAGCTGTCCGCCTTCGTCATAACCCACATATCCCGGAGGCGCCCCAATCAGCCTTGCCACGGAATGTTTTTCCATATATTCACTCATATCCAGCCGGACGATATTGGACTCGTCATCAAACAATGTCTGTGCTAAAGATTTGGCAAGCTCTGTCTTTCCCACACCGGTGGGACCCAGAAACAGGAAGGAACCGATGGGTTTCCCCGGATCTTTGATGCCCGCTTTGGAGCGGATGATTGCCTCGGACACCTTGGTCACGCCTTCCTCCTGCCCGATGACCCGCTTATGCAGCTCCGCATCCAGATGCAGGATTTTGTTCCGTTCCGATTCTGTGAGCTTCGCCACCGGAATCCCCGTCCACCTTGACACGATCCGCGCGATCTCTTCATCAGAGACGCTTTCATGCACCATGGAAGCCTCTTTCTTCTTCACTAGCTCTTCCTCAGACTCCAACTGTTTTTTGAGTGCCGGCAGCGTTCCATAAGTAAGCTCCCCGGCACGCTCCAGATTGCCCTCCCGCTGCGCGATCTGGATCTCGTTATTCACGGATTCGATCTCTTCACGGAGCTTGGAGAGCCTTTCCACCGCCCCCTTTTCATTTTCCCACTGGGTCTTATCCTTATCAAACTGTTCCTTCGCTTCCGCCAGTTCCTTCTTAAGCGTCTCCAGCCGTTCCTGGCTCAGATGATCTTCTTCCTTTTTTAACGCTGCTACCTCGATCTCCATCTGCATGATACGCCGCTGCATTTCATCCAGTTCTGTCGGCATCGTGTCCAGCTCTGTCTTGATCAGGGCGCATGCCTCATCCACCAGATCGATGGCTTTATCCGGAAGAAAACGGTCGGAAATATAACGGTGGGAAAGTATCGCTGCACTGACCAGCGCGTTATCCATGATCTTCACCCCATGGAAAACCTCATACCGTTCCTTTAATCCCCGCAGGATGGATATCGTATCTTCCACCGTGGGCTCATCCACCTGCACCGGCTGAAACCGGCGTTCCAGCGCCTTATCCTTTTCCACGTATTTACGGTATTCATCCAATGTGGTAGCGCCAATACAGTGCAGCTCGCCTCTTGCCAAAAGCGGTTTCAACATATTGCCGGCATCCAGGGAGCCTTCCGTATTGCCTGCACCCACAATCGTATGCAGCTCATCGATAAAGAGGATGATCTTTCCCTCCGACTTTTTCACTTCATCCAGAACCGCCTTCAGACGCTCTTCAAACTCGCCGCGGTATTTTGCGCCTGCCACAAGCGCGCCCATATCCAGCGCAAAAAGCTGTTTATCCTTTAATGCCTGCGGCACGTCGCCCCTGACGATACGCTGCGCCAGTCCCTCTACGACCGCCGTCTTGCCGACGCCCGGTTCGCCGATCAATACCGGATTATTCTTCGTCTTTCTGGACAGGATGCGGATCACGTTGCGGATCTCGCCGTCCCTGCCAATCACCGGATCCAGCTTCTGGTTTCTCGCCCGCTCCACCAGATCCTGTCCGTATTTTTCCAAGGTATCATAAGTCGCTTCCGGATTGTCGCTGGTCACCCTTTGATTTCCCCTGACCTGCATCAACGCATTCAGGAACCGATCCCTTGTCAGCCCGTATTCCTGAAACAGTTTCCTGATCTCTTTATTCGGGTGTTTTAACATCGCAAGAAAAAGGTGCTCCACGGATACATAGTCGTCTCCCATGGCTTTGGCTTCATCCTCCGCGCTGATCAGCGCCTTATTCAGATCCTGCCCCACCATGATCTGTCCGCCCTGTACCTTGACGCGTTTTGCCAGCGCCTGTTCCGCCCTTCCGATAAAATGTTCTTTATCGATCTCCATCTTCTCGACCAGTTTTAAGATCAGACTGTCCGGAAGATTCAGCAGCGCGTACAACAGATGCTCCTGCTCGATTTCCTGATTTCCGTATTCATAAGCCAGCTTTTCACAATCTTCCACCGCCTGCATGGAATTTTTCGTAAACTTAGAGATATTCATACGCTCGCCCGCCTTTCTATATTCTGCCGTCAACGGCAGCCCTTAACATTTTCTGTTGCTTTCCGTTTTATTATTTCACTGCTTTACATAATTATATATACCACAAATTGTTAGCCACTTCAATAGGTGAGTGCTAATTTTTTTAAAATTTTGTTTTTCTGATTAAGCATTACTAAAAATCCTGATTCCCCAACATAAAAGAACAGCAGCGCCACTGCAATACCTTTGCGTGACGCTGCCGCCTTTTTATATTAAAGTAGTGCAGCCGTTAATAAAATCTGCCAATACCGCACTGCCATTAATACCTTCATGATATCTACATAATACCTGTCAAATCATTCGGGAAATAAGGATAGAGATGCAAACATCCCAGAAAAGGCCGATTACTCTGTTTACCGACTATCCATGTCCAATTCAGAACGCCGAAATCCGTTTCGACAGATCTACCTCAGGATACAAAGAAAATTCCTGTTAATCTTTATATCGGAAATGATTGCCATTCTCTTAACCCCAAATCACGAATCAACCATAAAAAGCACAAAATGACTATAAACATATTACTATGAAACGCTAATACTACATTATTAATAATAAACATTAACACGATAATATCAAACAATACTGCTGATATTCTGCTAACATTAAAAATTATATAAAAATGGAAAAATAAAATTTAATTAATCACTGTAAATTTTGGCAGGAATATGATAAACTAAAAAAAGTTTAAAAGTATAATAAAGAAATTTAAGAAAGGGGTAAAATAATGAACTACAAGAATTTATCTGATATGCAGCGTGCTAATGGAACAAGCGTCATCGCATATGGGCTTATGAACACTGTTCTGGTAGTCTGCTATCTGGTTGAAGTCATCAAAGGATCCAGGGATATACCATACTATATCATTTTCTGTGCGCTTGCACTGATCCCTCTGATCGCCTGTATCGTGATCTATAAACGGGATCAAGATTCGAAAACGATCCCTTATCTGATGACCATAGGTTTTACCGTGTTTTATCTTTATATCTTGTTTACAACCACCTCGCCGGTAGCTTATACATACGGTTTTATGATCGCAGTATTATTGATCTCATATAACAATGTCCGGTTATCTTCTTACTATGTTATCATCGTCACACTGGGCAATATCATACAGGTTGCAGTCATGGGCTTTACAGGCGGCATCGCCAAGGATTCCCTTCCGGATGTTGAGATCCGTATTGGTTCTGTCGTTCTGTTTTCCCTGTTTCTGTATATGGCAACCATCGTATCTGATAAGGTCAACAGGAACCGTCTTGAACAAATTAATTCAGAAAAAGAGCACACCACGGAGATGATGCGGCAGATCCTGCAGATCGCAGATCAGATGAGTGCTTCTATCCAGACCGTTACGGAAAAAATGAGCGTTCTGGAGTCTACCGCTGAAAAAACCAAATTTTCCATGCAGGAAGTTGCGCAGGGAAACAATGAGACCGTAGATTCCATACAGATGCAGATGGAACAGACGGAAGAAATCCAGCAGAGCATCCAGCGGGTCAGCGAGTCTTCCACTTCCATTATAGAGAATATCAGATCCACCCAGCAGGAGTTGAATGACTCAAAGCACAGCATCGACGACCTGATCCGATATGTCACGGTCTCCAATGAAGCCAACGAAAACGTTTCCAGAGAGCTTGCGGAATTAAATGAATATACTAACCAGATGCAGTCGATCATTGATCTGATCAATAATATTACTTCACAGACAAGTCTGCTTTCCTTAAATGCCAGCATAGAAGCCGCACGCGCCGGAGAAGCCGGAAAAGGGTTTGCTGTCGTTGCTTCCGAAATTTCCAATCTTGCAACGCAGACACAAAATGCTACCGTTGACATCACTACACTGATTGGTAATATTTCCAATGAGCTTGCATCAGTAGTCAAGGTGATCGAGAATATGATAAAGAATATTCAGGCACAGAATGAAGCTGCCAACAACACGGCAAGAAACTTTGAAGCCATTGCCGAAAAGACAGAAGAAGTTGCCGCTTCGGCAAGTCAGATGAGCCAGATGGTCTATGAATTAGGAAACGCCAATGAAGTCATCGTCAAAGGTATCGAGACTATTTCCGCAGTTACGGAAGAAGTCACCGCACATTCTACGGAAACCCTGAATGTCAGCGAAACCAACAATGCGATTACGATAGAAGTCGGACAGATCATCAGCAATCTGAACCAGATGGCGAACCAACTCCGTTCGATGGAGAAACAGTAACCAGTGCACCGCGTTGTTTACTACATAAACAATAATGTATTCAAAAAAGAGGGTGTCCCAAAAGTCATAAAATGACTTAGGGACACCTTCTCCGTTTAATATATGGATAACGGGTTTAGGTTTACAATTCTTCCGCCGGTTTGGACTGCGGACGGCTGCATGTAATTGTCAGGTTGCCGTTCCTGCACCGGATCGCATCGATCAACTCCTTTTCCTTTTTCGGATCCTTCAGAACGATTTCGTAGCTCAGTTCAAACATACTGCCCAGATCCGTCGTTTTGACCTTGACCAGTTGGGCTGAAATCAGATATTCATCAAAAATTTCACTAAACACATCCTCATAATTCAAATTTTCCGGAATCAATACATTCAGCGTCTTATACTTCCGTCCTGATTCGGCAAAATGAGTCGCATTGATCAGGAAAAATACCAAACCCACAACAGCCACGATGCATATACTGAAGGTAAGATACCCCATGCCGTTCGCCAACCCTACAACGATAGAAAAAAACAATGCCGTCATATCCTTGGAATTGCCCGGCGCCGAGCGGAAACGCAGCAACGCAAATGCTCCCATAACTGCAATGGAAGTACCCAGATTACCATTGACGATCATGATCACTACCTGAACCAATGCCGGAAGCAGAATCAGCGCCGTAACAAAGTTCTTGGTATAATGGGATCGATACATATAAATCAGGGCGATAATAAAGCCGCAGGCAATGGATGCCCCTGTACAGAGCAGAAGCTCCGAAACACTCATCAGACCTTCCGCCTCATTCAGTATACTTGTAAACATATTTTTCTCCTTGTTGTTTGTTCTTTATATTTCCATTCCATTTAGATATGTATGGACATGATGATTCTTCTTATAGATGCTGCCATACTTGGAAAAAGAATTAGGGTAGATCCGCAGCTCCGATAACAGCGATACAAACCACTTAGGCAGCGCAATCGGCGCTTTCAGTTCCAGAACCCTGATATCTTCATCAAATAGCAGCTCACCCTCATCTCCCGCCAAAAGGTCAAGTTTCTCTTCCCGGCTTCTGATCCTGCGGTCTATCGTAAACCTGACATGATCCTGTCCCACCAGATCATACGCCTCCCTGTCATATGCCAGAAACAGACTTGGCTGAAGCGGATAAAAATGAAGCGAATAATCAATCTCTTTTAAGATCTGGCAGTCATATTCCACAGGATAGACGCCCCGCTCCAAATATGCCTTCGCCGTGTGCATCGGCATCTCCGTTCTGCGCTTATAAACCGTTCCTTTCCACTTCTTCTTCAGTTCCAGATAGACGCTGGAATCCGCTGAAGGAATGCCGTAGCTTCTCAACCGCAATTTTTCCTTATAAACCGGTTTGTTAATGGAACGGCGCACCAGCTCATGCATTTCCGTATCATAATAAATATTGCAGACCGTATGCAGACCATATGCATCCATAACCGCCCGATCCCCCAGAACGGCAAATAATTCATGCGCCTGTTCTTTTGTCAGAAGATATTTTTTTTCCACCCGCTTAAATGTGCCGCCCATATTCTTTGTCACATCCAATTCTGTCCATGAGGTTTAC
>DLOP01000178.1:0-25957 GCA_002478505.1 Lachnospiraceae bacterium UBA7481 | reverse complement strand
AAACAAAGAGTTATGTAAGCCGTACTTAACTCTTTCGCAATTACCTATCTTACAAGAAAAGAGGGGATACTCCCATTAGGGAAGCATCCCCTTTTTGATTTTGGTTTCTATATCGCCGATACCATAGGAATCGTATCCGCGCTAAATCTTGTCATTGTCCGCATCTGCTCCATGACATCCTGATAATTGACCGTCCCAGGCTGCTTTGATGCGTCTTTCGTCTCTTTCCCGAAAGATTGCTGATCCATCTTTTCCACAACAGCAGTTGTATCTCCATAAGCAGTCTCCTGACCAATCTTTTTCACCGGTTGAAGACTTCTCGGATTGCCATATACTGCAGAAACTCTGTAATTATGTAATCCAAACGAACCTATACCGCCGATCCGCATAATTCCATCCGCTCCTTTTTTACATATCTACATCCGCAGTGCCCTAGCTCGATTCCGCTTTGCTCCATCTCGCTCGCGGGCTTCGCCTTATTCACTGCATCATTGCTTTCGCGTATATTTTACCATAATATTATAACTATGCCAAGTGCTATTCTGAAAATTAATGAGAAGCAATCATCTCTTCCAAAGCATCTCTGATTTCTTCCCCATATTCTATGCTTTCCTGCATTCCGCCTCCCTGCTTAATATACTGATCCAATGTATAAAGATACATATCCTTGATCTCCGTATCATAAGCAGTCAGGTGAATGCCTGACATCTTCTCTGCCACCGGACGATATACCTGAAATAAATCCCGACTCTGATTATATAGGTAAGCACACTTCCCATATCCAAGAGCGCCAGCCCCGGTCAGCGCCTCCCTGTTGTTTATAAAGTCACAATCCTCGGCCATCTCCGTCATTGCATCCACGTCACAGCAAAGCGTCCTGATGATATCCGCAGCAAAACTGACATCCGAACAACCTGCGGTTGCAGCTAATCCATTGCCGCCCCACAGAAAATCCACCGGTCCCGCTACGATGACCGTATTGTTCAACCAACTGTCTCCCAGACAGTATCCGGTAAACCACGGCGAGCCGGCATATGCAATTGCGGCAGGCGTCTGAATACCGTCTCCGTTCATGGCATCCATCCATTCGATGGTCCATTTCTCGGCGCCAAGAGTATACCTCTCAAATCCCTGGGAAAGCCGCATCATCTGACCAATCTGTGCCGCATCCGCCGGTATTCCGTTTTCATCTACCCACGAAAAATCCTGTCCGGGCATTGCAGTTCCTCCATAAAGCTCCCCATATCCCGGCAGCAGGGTAACCTTTCCTCCGGACTTCATATAAACCATTCGTGCGGCCGCCATCATTTTTTTCCAGTCGCAAAAATATCGGTCATGCAGCTCCGCAGCATTACTCGTCCCCAAATATTCCTCCGCAAGATCCGCACGGATCTGATATGCTCCTGGCGCAGCATCGCAATAAAACATCCTGATATCCCCCTGAGCATCTGTTCCGTTTTCAATTGCGTATGAGAACATATTGCTCATGTCCGTATCCGTGATCCCAAGATCTTCTGCGGATAAAAGCACATCTTCTTCCAAAAATCCGGCTGCATAATCCGGCTCCAGGAAGATAAGATCCGGATAAAGCGGATCCTCCGGATATGGCAGGATCGCTTCCAGATCAGTCAAAAATTCAGCCGTATCATAATATGAAACAAAAGTAATACGATCTAAAACATCACTTTGACCCGAGGCATAGATATTTGTAATCCATGTCTCAATTTGCGGACTTCTGTACCAAATTACAAAATCGCCGTCTCCGCTGGTCATGCCTCCCGTCAACTCCACTCCCAGCACAGTAATATTACTAAACCCGAATAGAAAGACTGCCAGCAATGCCAGCAGACTTCTTTTCCATTTATTTTTTTTATTACTCCTTCTATTCATATGTATGATTCCTCTCCCATAGGTTCCGTCCCATGACCTGTCATCACAATTAAAAATACCCCTAAATCCGTCAGTTGTCGCCTACACTGTAATTCGGCGCTTCCTTTGTAATATGAATATCATGAGGATGGCTTTCTTTTAAGGAAGCAGCGGAAATCTTTACAAACTTTCCGTTTTCTTTTAACTCCTCAACCGTAGCAGCACCGCAGTAACCCATTCCTGCCCTGAGACCGCCCATCAACTGAAATACCGTGTCCTCCACGATTCCTTTGTAAGCCACACGCCCTTCGACGCCTTCCGGCACCAGCTTCTTGGCATTCTCCTGGAAATATCTGTCTTTACTCCCGTTTTCCATTGCGGAGATAGAGCCCATGCCGCGATATACCTTATACTTTCTCCCCTGAAACAGCTCAAATGTTCCCGGACTCTCGTCACAGCCGGCAAAGATGCTGCCCATCATACAGACGCTGCCGCCTGCTGCAATGGCTTTGGTGATATCTCCGGAATATTTAATTCCTCCATCGGCAATAATCGGAATTCCGTATTCCTTTGCCACTTCATAAGCGTCCATGATCGCCGTGATCTGGGGCACGCCGATACCTGCCACCACCCGCGTCGTACAGATGGATCCCGGTCCGATCCCCACTTTGACAGCGTCCGCTCCGGCTTCAATCAATGCCTTTGTTCCCTCTCCTGTCGCCACGTTTCCGGCCATCAACTGCATTTCCGGATATTTTTCTTTGATCATCTTGATACAGTTAAGCACATTAGCGGAATGACCATGCGCGGAATCCAGCACGATCACATCCACGCCCGCTTTAGCCAGCTCATCCACACGTTCCAGAACATTGGCTGTAATGCCCACGCCGGCGCCGCAGAGCAGCCGTCCCTTGTCATCCTTAGCAGCCAGCGGATATTTGATCGCCTTTTCAATATCCTTAATCGTGATAAGCCCCTTTAAATTAAAATCATTGTCTACGATCGGAAGCTTCTCTTTGCGGGAAGCCGCCAGAATGTTCTTGGCTTCCTCTAACGTAATCCCCTCTTTCGCAGTTACCAGATTTTCACTGGTCATTGACTCTCGGATTTTCTTGGAAAAATCTTTTTCAAATTTCAGATCGCGATTCGTAATGATGCCGACCAGTTTTCTTCCTTCCGTAACAGGCACACCGGAAATCCTGTATTTCGCCATCAACGCATCAGCATCTGCAAGAGTATGTTCCGGAGATAAGGAAAACGGGTCCGTGATAACGCCATTCTCCGAACGTTTTACCTTGTCTACCTCTTCCGCCTGTTCATCAATGGACATATTTTTATGAATAATACCGATACCGCCCTGTCTTGCCATGGCAATCGCCATGCGGTGTTCTGTCACGGTATCCATTCCGGCGCTCATAATAGGGATATTCAATCGGATCTTCTTCGTAAGATACGTTGATAGATCTACCTGATTCGGAACGACTTCCGAATAACCCGGCACCAGAAGAACGTCGTCAAATGTAATGCCTTCCTTCATAATCTGTCCCATTTTTCTCCTCCTGTTCTGCTTTGTCAGCCACTTTGTATTTTATTTAATCAAAATATACCTTCCTTGGTGCAGCATTCTGAACCATCTTCACAAACTCCGCAGGCAGATCAAGTATGACTTTCTGATTCCCCTCATAGATCATGACATAGGGCACATGATCATCTTCCTTCAGACTCCATAAGGGAACCTCCCTTAGGGTACGATGCTCAAATGCTTTCAAACGGAACGAATTAACCGGCGCCAAAAGCTCAATCTTATCCGTATCGTAGACAGCGACCTGCTTTCTTTTGCTCTTCGCCATGATCTTGTCCACTGTGATCTGCTTATCACAATACAGGTATTCATATTCCAAATCTGTGCTTGGAAATACAACAAAATAAGTGACAGCAGCCAGAATACCCGCGATGATCAGAGAAGGCTGTATCACAATGGAAAGTAAGAAAAAAAAGACTGTCAGCACGATCATCGATATCCTGATCAAATGATCTTTAACAGTGATTTTTTTGCGGACCATATATTCCATATACGAATCTTTCATATATTTTATATCCTCATCTTATTAGTTAATTATTCCTATTTTATCACAGCTATGAGGAAATGCAAGACAAAGATTGCATATATTTTTTTTCAAAAGCGTCGGTTTGACCGTGATTTTTTCTTATGATATACTGTATGAAATAATAATGAACAGAAGGCGGGATCCGCCAAAAAGGAGATAGATTGAAAAATAAGCTACAAGCTTATTTTTCAATCGCAAATTTGTGCCTGCGGCCCAAATTCGCAGGTTACGGAAAGGCATGGTTATTTTTATGAAAGAAAAACTCTACACCATCCCACTTAATGATGCCGTCAATGCCCATGACGAGTGTCCTCTATGCTTTGTGGAGCGTTCTCTGGAACAGGATATGCTGGACTTTACCCTGGGTTCCTGCGCTTCTTATATGGAAAGCGACGTCCGGGAAATGACGGATCGCGAGGGCTTCTGCAGGGCACATTTTAAAAAAATGTTCGACTATGGCAACACACTGGGTAATGCCTGGATCTTAAAAACCCATTATGTAAAAATGCGCAGTGAGTTTCAATCCATTACCAAAAATTACCAGCCCGGCAAAACCCGCCTGTCCGATAAACTTTTAAAGAAAAATTCCGGCGATAATCCCCTGGCAGGCTGGGTACATACCAAGGAAGACTCCTGTTATATCTGCAGCCGCATGAAGGAAATATACGTCTGCTATATCGACACCTTTTTTGTGATGTTTGAAAAGGATGAAGAATTTAGAAACAAGATCAAAAACTGTAAGGGCTTCTGTTTCCCTCATTTTGCGGATCTGTGTGAAGGCGCAGATAAAAAACTTTCCGGCAAAGCCCTGTCCGAATATTATGAAATCATCATCCCCCTGATGCAGCAAAATCTTGACCGCATGCAGGAGGATGTTGACTGGATGGTTGAAAAATTTGATTACCGCTATAAAGACGCCGACTGGAAAAACTCCAAGGATGCCATTCAGCGCGGGATGCAGAAACTTAAAGGCGGATATCCCGCTGACGCGCCTTATAAACCGACGAAATAGCGTCGGGGGTCAGTTATCTGTCCCACTTATCCGCCAGCGAGTTGACCTGATCTGCAAATTTTGCAAGATCTTTATTTGCGCCGCCTTCATTACGACGGATAACGGCAAGCAGGCGCTGACCTGCTGCAAGCAGTCTGGCAAATACATCGGAAGCACGGGCAGTCTTCTTTCTGACTGCAACAGGAGCCGCTTCATATTCAAAAGCATCCGCCAGAAGATCAAATCTTGTTCCACTATAGGGTGCATAAGATTGATAACCGTACTCCGTTCTGATATACTCTGCAAAATCTTTGGAAGAGTCATCATCCCCATGAACCACAAATACCCTCTGCGGTTTTTCTCCGATGGCCTGCAGCCATTCTATTAAACCGTTCTTATCCGCATGACCTGACATACCCGGAAGCTGGGCGATCTCCGCCCGGATATCAATCGGCTCTCCAAAGAGCTTCACTTCATCGGCTCCTTCCACGATGGTACGACCCAATGTTCCGACTGCCTGATAGCCCACAAATAAGATCGTACATTCCGGTCTCCAAAGATTATGTTTGAGATGATGGCGGATACGTCCTGCCTCGCACATACCGGAAGCGGAAATGATCACCTTAGGTTCTTCATCAAAATTGATCAGTTTAGATTCCTCACTGGTAATGCTCAGATGGAGATTCGGAAATGTCAGCGGATTGATTCCCCTCTTTACCAGCGCCATCGCCTCGTCTGAAAAACAGCCTGCGATATTCTTCTGAAATACTCCTGTCGCCTCCACAGCCAGCGGACTGTCCACATAGACAGGAAAATCTTCCGCGATCAGATTTCTCTCCTTGATCTCACGGATATAATAAAGCATCTCCTGTGTCCTGCCCACGGCAAACGAAGGAATCACCACATTACCGCCGCGGTCCAGCGTAGTCTTAATAATACCTGCCAGATCCGTCACATAATCGGGAAGTTCCGCCGTATGGTAACGGTTGCCGTAAGTAGATTCCATGATCACATAATCAGCACCGTCCACATAGCTTGGATCCTTGATCAGGGTATGTTTTTTATTGCCGATATCCCCGGAAAAGACGATCTTCTTTGTCACCCCGTCCTCCGTCGCCCAGACTTCAATGCTGGCCGAGCCGAGAAGATGCCCCACATCCTTAAAACGCACTTTGATCCCTTCGCACAGATCAACCGTTTCATCATAATGCACCGGCACAAGCCTTTTAATTGCCCCGTCCGCATCCTCCATGGTATATAAAGGCTCCGCCTGCGCCGCTCCGGCGCTCCTCTTTGCCTTCCTGTTCTTCCACTCTGCCTCCTGCATCTGGATATGCGCACAGTCGCGAAGCATGATGCTGCAGAGATCTACTGTTGCAACCGTGGCAATGATCTGCCCGCGAAATCCTCTGGCATACAATAGCGGCAATAATCCGGAATGGTCAACATGCGCATGAGACAATAACACGTAATCGATCTGTCCCTCATCCACAGGCAGATCAACATTTTCAAAATAATTGATTCCCTGCTCCATACCGTAATCCAGCAGGATATGCTTTCCCGCCGCATTCAGATAATGACAGCTTCCCGTTACCTCATGCGTTGCTCCAACAAATGTCAGTTTCATATGCCATCCCTCCCATATGCTATTTTTGTTATGCTTTCCCTGCCTTAGATGCGGCAGCCTTCACAATATCCTCTACAATCTTCTGATCGATCTCCTTCAGCACTTCTGCGGAAGGTCTTGCCGTATAATATCCCTGAATCAGGTCAACCCCCAGACTGATCACCTTGCTCAGTTCTTCCTTAGTCTCCACACCCTCTGCAAGCACTTTAATATTATTGAGCCTCGCAAATTCCACCGTATTACTGATGAAAAGCTGCTTATTCGTATCCTTATGGACATCCGTGATCAGGAAACGATCCAGCTTAATGATCTGTGGCTGATAACGCAGCAGATTGACAATATTGGAAAAGCCTGTGCCGTAATCATCGATTGCCAGCTGACAGGATACACCGTTGCATTCCAGACACTTAATCTGCATAAGCTCCGCATCCGTCGTTTCATTTTTCTCTATGATCTCTATTGTACAATAACCAAACAGATGACCATATTTCTCCACCAGCTGCTGATTATCTTCATCCTTAAGGAAACATCCCGGAATGGTATTGATAAACACACGCCTTCCAAAAAAATTATCAAAATGCGTATCCAGATATTCCATCACATTAAACAGCGTTGCCCGTTCGATATCATACAAACGCTTATATTCACTTGCTGCATTCAGAATCTGATCCGGTTTTAAATTAATCTTCTCATCCGTCCGCATCAAAGCCTCATATGCATAGATTTTTCCGGTATTCGCATCTACGATGGGCTGGAAATGATACAAAAACAGATTCTTCTCAATCAACAGATCAAAAATATGATAATCGACCTCATCTGCCTTTCCTTCTTCTATGATCGAAGGCTGTCCATATTTCATTCTGTTCAGGTACATTTCACCTGTTGCGGCCTTAACAAAGCTCAGCATGTCATTTTCCCATCCCGGTTCCGATATTACGCAGCCGCAATTAACTTCTATCTTAAATTCTTTGATGCGGGTCCTGCTATACTCATCGATGATAGGGAAAAATGTAGAAGTTGCATGGTCGACGGTCGGTCCTATCATTTCAGGTTCTTCGATCAAGTTCATAATGATAAACTCATTATCAGAAATCCTTGCGATTAAGGAACTATTTGGATTAGCAAGCTGAAGCGCCTCCGATATCCGGCTTACGATCTCATCTGCCGTCTCCAATCCAAATTTTTGAAAAATATACCGATAACGCTGAATGGCATAAATAGAAACTGCAATATGATACTGCGAATATTCCTCATAATTTTCTTTAATTTGAGCAATCAATCCCTTCATATTCAAAAGACCCGTATGCGCGTCAAAAAACTGAAGCATCCCCATCTTCATCGACATATGTTCCTGCCTGATCCGGTTGACGATGACACCAAAATCCAGATTAATAATGCGGCATAAACGATGGAGTTTATCTGCCGTTTCAGCAAGATCAGAAATCTGCACCATATAATATCCACAGACCTCATCCGCCACATAGATCGACTGAAAAACAAACATGACCTTTTCAGAAATATGCTCCGCAAGCCTTGGATACATCTCCAAAAGATCAAATACTTCCTGTCCCTGTGGAATATCATTGCCATCTCTTGAGGAAATATTTACCATCTTATCGGTAAATGGATACTCCGGGTCTATTTCCGTGTTTTTCCTTGCCATTGCAAGGAAATTGCTGTTCAACGCAACCCCCGAAGCCGGCAGGATATTATCAGAAAGATTACGTCCGATCACAGTAAGGTCCGTACTCTCATGAATATGATCTGCCCAGGAATAGATAATCTCCTCATGCATCCTCGTATCTTCCAGAAGACGACTCAGCCGGTCAGCCTCCTCCCGGTATCTAAAATTCTGCTTTGTATGACATCCGCAGGATTCGGAAAGAACAATAGAATGATGTTCTTCGATCGTATACGGTTCTAAATTTCTTTCCACTGCATCCTGCATCATTTTCAGGCAGACACCGACGATTTTGGAAATATTCTGAGCGCAGGTGGTGAGTCCGGGTTGATGAAACTTTAAATCTGCCTGCCCGCCAAATCCTATCACGATCACGTCCTTCGGCACTTTGATTCCATAACCTTTCAAACAGTCACAGACCAACGCTGCAATATGATCATTGGCACAGACAACCGCCTGCGGAAGCTCCTTTGCATCAATCCATTGTTTGATCGCATTGTTGATGGAATATCGGCGCTTTTCGCAGCGGATGATACCCCAATCAGGGATTTCCAACCCATAATCCGACATTACCCCGTAAAAACATTCCAGTCTTTGCGCGATGTCCGGTTTTCGGATCAACTCCTCCTGATCAATATAATAAAGCTTCTTGGCGTGATGCACATCGACAATATGGGAAATCAGCGCCTTATAAGTATCCGTATCATTCTTTTTGATGGAAAAACAGCCGGGATATTCGCCATACACCACAACAACCGGAATCTTTTTCTTTTCTGCCTTGGATATCAGCTGCTGCACGATCTTCTTATCGTAAAAACATGAGTCAATGATGATCAGGATATCCAGTATACCATAGTTAACCATCTGATAGACGGACTTTGCACCCTCCTCACAATCATCACCGGAAGAAAAGTCAGTAAAACTGTTAAATACCAAAAAACGGTAATCTACTTTTAAAGCTTCATTATGCAGCGTTTGCAAAAAGGCCGATATAAATCCGTCCTGTAATTTTGTCATACAGACTCCGGCAACCTTGTACCCATTCAGCATTTAACAGCTCTCCCCATACATTGTTTCTTACGAATCATTTGCCATAATTTGTTTTCAATAATGAATTAGTAGATTAGCTTCATTCCTCCGCTGATCACCTCAAATTCATTGACCTCCAGCCCTTCTCCCCGTTCTCCGTCCAGTGACCAGTCCTCTTTTGACGGGCAGGTGATCTTTGCTTTCCTAACCTTGACAAGATTGACCTGATCATGGTCAAAATTCTGTTCATACAACGCCTTAATGGTCTCGTTCAACTGCACAATATCCTTCGGCTGTTTGATCATAAGGATCTCAAACAGTCCATCCCCCAGATCGATCTCTCCATTATCCAGATTCATAACGCCTCCCAGAGAAAACGTATTGCAGACTGCCGTCAGGATAAACTCTCCCTCATAAACTTCTTCCCCTGTGTCAATCTCCATATAATTGGGTGTAAACTGCGTAAGGTCTTTCATTCCCTCTAAAATATATGCCAGATGCCCCAATGTGTTCTTGAACTTCTGTGGCGTCTCGTAAGAAGTTTTGGAAAATAATCCACAGGATGCCGTATAGACAAACGTCCTGCCATTAAATATTCCAAGATCCAGACGCTTCGGCGTTCCTTCCATGATACACTTCGCAGCTTCCTCCGGATCTGACGGAAGTCCCAGACTGGACGCAAAATCATTGGTAGAACCTGCAGGGATATATCCGACAGGTTTTTCCCATCCGATCTTCCTTGCCCCGCTCAACGTCTCATTCAGCGTACCGTCACCGCCCATGCATACGATCATATCAATCTGATCATCCGCGTGTTCCTCCACAAGCATCGCAGCATCTCCGGATTTTCTGGTATAACTGACGATCGTTTCATATCCATGATCCGCAAAAACATTTACGATATCACATAATATATTTACCTTTTTCTTTACCCCTGCATTGGGATTAATAACCATAAAGATCCGCTTAAAAGTTCCCATTGAGATTACCGCTCCCTTCTATCTATCCATCCACGTAACGATATTTATGTTCCGTCTTATATCGCGACAATACGATTGTGTTCCGCGTCATATATATATCCGGCGGCTTCCAATCCCGCCATCAATGCCGTCTGATCGATATCCATGTCTTCACACAGACTTTCCAGACTGGGATAAAAATCCCTAAGCTTCATATTCAGATAACTGTACATTAAGTTTGGATCCTGAGGTATCATATTATTTCCTCCACCTTCATCCTTTTCACATCTCAACTTTTCTAAATCAGCATCCGCCCTCGCACTGTTCCAACAGCTGCGTCCACCGCAGATCGACTTCCCTTTGGAACGCCTCGATCAGATATTCATTACCCGGTTGAAACAGATGCTTAAATCTTCCCTGACGCTTTAAAAAATCTTCTATCGGAAGTTTATTCTTAGGGCGGTAATTTAAGATCCATTTCCCGTCGATCACTTCAAACAAAGGCCAGTAGCATGTCTCCACTGCCGACTTACAGATATCAATAATATCCGGCGCCTCATAACGCCAGCCTCTCGGACAGGGCGCCATAATATTTAAAAATGCCGGCCCCTCTGTATAGATCGCTCTCTCCGACTTCTCATAAAGATCTTTCATATTGCCGATAAAAGTCGTCTGTCCCACATAAGGGATCTTGTGTGCCGCCATGATGTATGCTAAGTCCTTACGATACTGCGGCTTCCCTGCCGACTTCGTTCCGGAAGGCGTTGTCGTCGTATCCGCATACATCGGGGTTGCCGAGGAACGCTGTGTTCCTGTATTCATATAAGCGCCGTTATCATAGCACACATATACCATGTCATGCCCCCGTTCCATCGCTCCGGATAGGGATTGAAGACCGATATCATAAGTGCCGCCGTCTCCGCCGAAGGTGATAAACTTATAATCCTCAGCCACCTTCCCTTTTTCTCTCAGCACACGGTACGCCGTCTCCACACCGCTTAAGGTTGCACCCGCATTTTCAAATGCACTGTGGATATAACTATCCTGATATGCCGTATAAGGATACATATACGTCGATACCTCCAGACAGCCTGTGGCATTGCCTACAACGGCCTTATCTCCCGGATGCAGTGCCTTTAAAACGTTTCTTACCGCAATCGTGCCGCCGCAGCCCGCACACATCCTGTGCCCCGGCGCAAGACGTTCCTCTCTTTCCTGTATCTCCTTGAAATCAAATGCACCTGCCATGATGATATAATCCTTTCCCATCTTCTCACACTACTTATTCACGTAACCCCAAATAAGTATACTGCTTGTCCGTCACGCCTTCCTTTGCGATCTCGGAAAGCCTTTCATAAACTCCCTTGGCATCCTCCACCGTAAGGTCGCGGCCCGAAAGCCCATATACGATATTGACCGCTTCCGCTGTATTCTTATTTTCGTACATCGCAGCCCTCAGCTCTGCGCCCAGAGGGCCCCCATGACCACTGTAACTCTCACAACGATCCATAACAGCCACCGCCTTGGCGGATGCAAGAGCTTTCGCAAGCTCCTCACCAGGAAACGGCCGGAATACCCTGACTTTGATCAGCCCTGCTTTCACCTTCTTCTGACGCAGTTCATCCACCGCATCCTTGATCGTCCCGCAGGCAGAACCGATGGCAACGATCACATAATCGGCATCCTCACATCTGTATTTTTCAAAGAATCCGTAAGATCTGCCCGAAATGGCTTCATATTCCTTTGCCACATCCAGGATTACCTGTTTTGCATTCATCATCGCCTGCGCCTGCGCACGCTTTGCCTCCATACAATATGGCGATGTGGCATAAGGTCCAAGCGCCATCACTTCATTTGGATTCAACAGGTAATGCTCCGGCTCATAGCTTCCCACAAACGCCTTTACAGGTGCGTCTTCCATAAGTTCAATATTTTCTACGGCGTGGCTGGTGATAAATCCGTCTTGACAGATCATTACCGGAAGTTTTACATCTGTATGTTCCGCAATACGATATGCCTGAATAAGATTATCATAGACCTCCTGATTGTTCTCCGCATAGATCTGGATCCATCCGGAATCCCTTGCTCCCATGCTGTCGGAATGTTCCGCATTAATATTCAGCGGTCCGGTCAATCCACGGTTGACTACCGTCATGACCAAAGGCAGTCTGGAAGACGCCGCCACATAAAGCACCTCCCACATCAACGCCAGTCCACAGGATGACGTTGCAGTGATCGTCCTTGCGCCCGCCGCCTCAGAACCCATCGCCGCGCTCATCGCGCTATGCTCGCTTTCTACCGGTATAAATTCCGTATCTACCTCGCCATTAGCAATCATATTGGACACAAACTGCGGAATTTCTGTCGAAGGCGTGATCGGAAATGCAGGCATAACATCCGGATTGATCTGCCTGATCGCATATGCGACTGCTTCATTGCCTGACATTCTATTCTTCATTCCCATTGCATTTCACCATACCTTTCTTACTTTCCTTCCTTCATCCTGATCGCATGGAACGGGCATGCCTTTTCACAGATACCGCATCCCTTGCAGTGCATCAGGTCAAATGCCCTTCTTTTACCGTCTGCTACGGGGATACAGCTGTCCGGGCAATAGGGAACGCACAAAAGGCACTGCTTACAATTCTCCTCGATAAATTCAGGCGTACGGCTCCTCCACTCCCCTGTCTCCACCAGCGCAGAAGTAGCCGGCTCATAGATCTGTAACCCTTCTGTCAGATCCTGCCATTTTGTATTTTCATTGATGTATTTTGCTTTCAGCGCCATTCAACAATCGCACTCCTTTCGGTATGATAGCCCAAAAAACTCTGTAAATATTCCACATCTTCAATGACGGATATACGGATTTAATATTTAAACTTACTGATCAGTCCTTCCAATTCCTGTGCCAGCTTTTTATTTTCTTCCGCCTCATCCTGAACCGTATCGGCAATCTGCGCAATGCCTTCATTCTTTTCAACAATTATATTGATAGCGGAATGATTCTCCTCCGTGATACTGTTAACATCGGTTACACTATCGGAGATCTGTCTGACTGAGGCTTCCAATAGTTTAACAGACTTATTGACCTCAGAAAGCTGTTCCCTGATGTCATTTACCGAGTCATTGTTTCCTGCAGATCTCTCAGCAAAATCTTTAAACTGATCCACAACCTCCTTTTCCATAAAATCAATGATAGAACTAAAGCAGTCATTAACGGCTGTAATACTGTCATTGGTCTCATTACAGATTGCCTGGATACTGGTTGCCATATTACGGGACGTTTCTGCCAAAGCGCCAATTTCTTCTGCAACAACGGCAAATCCGCGTCCTGCCTCACCGGCTCTCGCAGCCTCGATAGAAGCATTTAAAGACAGCAGATTCGTCTGTCCCGCAATATTGAGGATCTCTGACGCAAGCTCATTGATCTTGGTAAGACTGCTTAGGCTGCGGATCGTATTTTCCACAGAATTTTTTGTCTGGATCAGCGTGTCCTGTCCATTTTTATATGCATAATCTGCCTTGGACTGCATCTCCTGTACACTTCCGATAACAGTATTGCTGGTCTCCACAGAACCTGAAACACTGTTCAGAATAGCCTCAACTACATAATTAATATTTTTGATCTCAGAATTTACATTCGAAACGATCGAATTGGTACTTTCCAGCGCGGCAGACAATTTCTCTGTTGTAGCCCTATTATCCGTAATATCCTCTACCATCTGTGAAGAAGAAATATGCAGGTGTTCCGCTTTGTCTTCCAAAGTAACGCCGCACTTTTTCAACGTGCCTGTTATTTCCTGCAAAGATAATATCAAGGCTTCTGTCGCGTTTGCAATGTTTCCAATCTCATCATTTCTGCCGCTAAATTTCTGAATCTCTTTATTTTCCGCAATATTCAGATTCTGCAGGGAAACGATCCCGCCTTCGATGGATTTCATGGGTTTCAGTATCTGACCGACAATAATAAAGGATACGACGATCAATACAGCCAGTGCGGCAACGCAGAAAATGATCATTACAGCAGTCAACCGGTTGGCCGAGGCAAAGATCTCTTTTTGGTTATCAGATACCAAAAACAGCCAATTATGTTCAGCCATATAGTAATAAGAGGATATATATCCTTCGCCGTCCTGTTTATATTCTATATATCCGCTCGCATCTTCTGCCGCATCCTGCAATTGCGCGCAAAGATCGGCTATGTATGCTTCCTCTACAGGCTCCGCAACTTTTTCTTCGTCTTGATTGAAAATATACGTACCATTTGCTACATTTACCATACAGTAAGTAGCGTTTTCCATACCGTCCATTGTCAAATTATCCAAAATCTGGATCAATCCTTTACTGAAAATACCACCGCCTACAAGACCTGCCGGATTACCCTGTTCATCATAGACCGCCATATACATAGAAACGATCTGCTGTCCGCTGGCAGGTGAAATAATGATACCGGTATTATATACACCGTCTGCTGCAAGCATAGAGTTCTGCAGCGCCGTCAAAGCATCTCCCGTTCTTGTTGTGATGCCGACCACTGCCGCATTGGTATGGGCAAGTACATGGGTATCCCATTCGCTGGCATATAACCCTTCCAGATTGTCAACATCACCCGAAAATTTTTCCGTATAACTCTGCGCTGCGGCTACAGCCTCCGGATTCTCCGGATTTTTCATGATATCCAGGATCTCTCCCGCCCGGCTGTATGCAGTAAGCGTTCCCTCTGCTTCTTTAACGTAGTTCATGATGATCTGGCAACGTTCCTGAACGATCGTCTTCATGCTGTTAATAGTACTGTTCTTGGTATCCTTGGTAATGCTTTGGATCACCATGACCGAAAGAACCGCCATAACGACGATCTGCATGGCCAGCATGGAAACAATGATTTTTTGTCCAAGACCGAGAGAGGAATTTACACCATTTTGTTTTTTCTCCATCGTAATAATCTCCTTTATATTTTTTATGGTTTTTATTTTAAAATAATTTCAACTCAATAAAACTCAGGTCTTCCTGCTACTCCTCACTTCCTCCAGCGCCATCTTCAGTGCCTTCATATTGCCCTCCAGCACTTCAGGTTTTTTTGCAAATTTGTGCTGCAGGGATTTTTTCATCTCCTCTAAAAAACGATCCGGTTCCATGATGCCGGTAATCTTCACAATAGCTGCTAACATAGGTGTATTCGGAAAATATTTACCCAATGTGCGGTCACAGATTTCTCTTGCGTTGATGGTATATATCCTTCCTTCGTAACCATTCAGTTCCGGCATCAGTTCCTCACTGCTCCGTTCCGTATTGATCAAAATTGCTCCGCCCTTTTTGATCCCCCTGGTAACATCCACGGTATGAAGCAGTGTCTCATCTACCACCGCCACATAGTTAGGCTCATAAATATTGCTGTGCACACGGATTTCCTGATCACTGATCCTGTCATACGCTGTGATCGGCGCGCCCATGCGCTCCGGACCATATTCCGGGAATCCCTGCACATGCTTTCCGATATTAAATGCAACATCCGCCAGCAGGAGCGCTGCCGTCTTAGCTCCCTGCCCGCCGCGTCCATGCCATCGGATTTCTACCAATTCGCTCATTGCCTATGTATCCTTTCTGTGAAAATATATTGATCAATTGTATCATTTAAAACCATCTTCACATTTTCACGGTTATCAAATAAAATCCGTCATATACTCCGATCAAATCAACGGATACTTTGCCGTCAGCTTATCCACGATCGCTCTTGCGTCGCTGACCTTCTCCGCACCGCCCTTGATGATCATTGCGATCGCCTCTGCAATCTGATCCATATCTTCCGTATTCATGCCACGGCTTGTAACAGAAGGCGTACCCAGACGTATACCGCTGGTAACGAAGGGTGACTGCGGATCATTCGGGATCGTATTCTTGTTGGCAGTCAGATGCGCTTCATCCAGAAGCTTCTCGATCTCCTTACCGGTCAGCTGAAACGGCGTCAGATCAACAAGCATCAGATGGTTATCCGTACCGCCGGATACGATCTTGATACCGCGGTCCATCAACCCTTTGCACAGTGCCTGCGCATTATCTATGATACCCTGACAATATACCTTGAAATCATCGGAAAGCGCTTCCTGGAAGCAGACAGCCTTTGCCGCGATCACATGCATCAGCGGTCCGCCCTGAATACCGGGGAATACTGCCTTATTAAAATTATATTTCTTTGCTGCTTCCTCATTGCAGAGGATCAAGCCGCCGCGGGGGCCGCGGAGCGTCTTATGCGTCGTCGTCGTCACCACGTCCGCATAGGGGATCGGGCTTGGATGAAGCCCTGTCGCTACCAATCCTGCAATATGCGCCATATCTACCATCAGGACAGCGCCTACCTCGTCAGCCACTTCCCTGAATTTCTTAAAATCAATCGTCCTTGCATAAGCGCTTGCGCCGGCAATGATCATTTTGGGTCTGCATTCCAATGCAATTTCCCTTAATTTATCATAGTCAATAAAGCCCTCGTCATTTACACCATACGGTACGATCTTAAAATATTTACCGGAAATGTTCACCGGACTTCCATGGGTCAGATGCCCGCCATGGTCAAGATTCATCCCCATGATCGTGTCACCGGGATCACAGATCGCGAACTGTACTGCCAGATTCGCCTGTGCGCCGGAATGGGGCTGTACATTGGCATAATCACAGCCAAAAAGCTTCTTTGCACGTTCCCTCGCCAGATCCTCCACAACATCCACGCAATCGCATCCGCCATAATATCTCTTTCCCGGATATCCTTCCGCGTATTTATTGGTCAGTACGCTTCCCATAGATGCCATGACAGCCTTGCTTACCCAGTTCTCCGAAGCGATCAGTTCTATATGGCTGTTCTGACGTTCCTGCTCATCCACGATCGCCTGAGCTATCTCGGGATCGACCTTTTTGATTTCTTCCAATGAATACATATTTGTTCCCTCCATCATTATAGTCTATCGTAAACAGCAGATAAATCTGCCGTTTAAATATGAAATATTTCCTATCAAAACATTTTAACACAAAATTTTCAGATATAAAATAGGCAATCAGATAATTTTTAACTCTAAATATGTCAGAAAATTGTAAGATACTCTGCATCTATTTTGACAAAAATACTTCCTCAGCATACCTGACTGACTCCATCGCATCCTTCGCGTACTTATCCGCATGGATCATATCGGCGTACTCCTGCGTCAGAACAGCTCCGCCCACAAGCACCTTGCAGTCAACGCCCTCCGCATGAAGCATCTTGATCGTTTCTTCCATCGCAGGGACTGTCGTTGTCATCAATGCGCTCAGCCCCACCAGACGGATCTGTTCTTCCTTTGCTGTCTTTACGATCAGCTCCGGCGGCACGTCCTTTCCAAGATCAATCACATCATATCCATAATTTTCCAATAATACCTTTACAATATTTTTTCCGATGTCATGGATATCCCCCTTGACTGTGGCTAAGATAATACGTCCCTTCTTTTCTTCTGCCGCGCCCTTTGACTGCATCGTCTCCTTGATCACATCAAACGCTGATTTGGCAGCCTCCGCACTCATCAGAAGCTGGGGCAGAAATACCCGTTTTTCCTCAAACCCCTTCCCCACGATATCCAACGCCGGGATCAGCTTACCGTCAATGATCTCTATGGATTCCATCGTCTGAAGGTACTCCCCTGTCAGATGTTGGAAAATTATGGATATGATGNNTCGCTCTTTCCTTTAATCCTTTAACAATCGCTTCGATCAAGGGATCTTTTTCCTGCGTATCCGTGCCGCCTGTTTTACTGCCTGCCGTTCCGTTTTCCAAATCTGCTCTGCCGTCCGTTGTACTGGTTCCCATCCCTGCTCCCTGCGCCGCGCTTACAGCTGTCACCACCGGCAGATTCGACGCATATTCAATATACTCAGCAAAATTCTCATCATATCCCTGCAATGCGCAAAACGTGTGATAGGCCTTCATCATCTCCCCGGAATTCGGATTCATGATGGCGGCGTCCAGTCCGTTCTGCATCGCCATGGTAAAGAAGGAAGCATTGATAAAATCCCGATTTGGCAGCCCAAAGGAAATATTAGACACTCCCAGACTTGTCCTTCCCTGATACCGTTCTTTGATGCCTTTGAGGGAATCCAACGTTACTTTCGCCGATTCCTTATCCGCGCTGACGCTCATTGCCAGCGGATCAATGATGATATCCTTTTTCGCAATGCCATACTCTGCCGCTTTTTTGTATATCTTATCAACGATTGCCAGCCGTCCCTCCGCCGTTTCGGGGATACCATCCTCATCAATCGTCAGCGCCACCACAAGTCCGCCATATTTTCTGACCAGCGGAAATACCTCCCGCATCACTTCCTCTTTTCCATTGACGGAATTGATCATCGCCTTGCCATTATAACGGCGAAGCGCCTGTTCCATCGCTTTACTATCTGTCGTATCGATCTGCAGCGGAAGATCGGTCACCCCTTGCAGTTCCATGACAACCTCCGTCATCATGGCAGCCTCATCGATCTCCGGAAGTCCAACATTGACGTCCAGAACGTCCGCCTTTTTCTCCTGCTGCGTCAGTCCTTCCTGCAGGATATAATCCATGTTGTGATCACGAAGCGCCTGCTTAAACTTTGATTTACCGGTAGGGTTGATCCGCTCGCCGATGAGTATTGGCTTCCCTGAAAATTCTACCGCATGCGTGTAAGAAGCGATCAGGGTATGTTCCTTCCAAGTCAGAGGCAGCGGCGTCATCTCTTTGACTGCAGCGATCATGCTGCTGATATGCTGTGGTGTCGTTCCGCAGCAGCCGCCAAGGATCCGTCCGCCCAGTCCTGCGATTCTGATCATCGCGTCCCTGAATTTATCCGGCGTCACATCATACACCGTCTTTCCATTCTCCGTTCTTGGAATACCGGCATTGGGATTGACAATCACGGGAACGGAAGCATATTCCGCCAGTTCCTCCACGATCCCCATCATCTGTTCCGGTCCGAGGCTGCAGTTGATTCCCAGCGCTTCTACGCCCAGCCCCTCTGCCACCGCTACGACGGCTTTCGCATCCGCACCGGTCAAAAGCTTTCCGGAGGCATCATAAGCAGTCGTCAGAAACACCGGAAGTTCACAGGTCTCCTTTGCTGCCAAAATTGCCGCCTTCGCCTCATAGATATCATTCATGGTCTCAATCAGAATCAGATCTACGCCGTAAGCGGCACCGATGGCGATCGTCTTACGAAAGAGCTCTACGGCATCTTCAAAATCCAGATCTCCAAGAGGTTTTAACAGTTTTCCAAGGGGTCCGATATCCAGCGCAATATAATGCTCCTTCGCAGAAGCGCCGTCTGTCCCAGGACTTTTTTCTGCTTCCGCGACAGCTTCCCTGGCATTATCAATCGCCCGTTCTACCACATTCTTCAGGGAATACTCCCCCTCCTCCCGGAACTTCAATGCATTAGCGCCAAAGGTATTGGTCTTTAAGATATTGCTGCCTGCCATGAGATAATCATAATGGATCTTTCTGATCTCGTCGGCATGGGTGATATTCCACGTCTCCGGCAGTTCGCCTGCTTTCAATCCTGCTGCCTGTAGCAGCGTTCCACAGCCTCCGTCAAAAAATACAAAGCCTTCTTTCATTTTTTCCTGTATTGTTCTCATACTAATCCTCGTCTCCCTGTTCTTCCAGACATTTTCTTAAAGCATCTGCCGCATCCATGATCTGATCCCGTTCACGGCTGTCAAGCGCAATTTCAAACTCCCTCATGCACCGTTCTATGATTGTCCGCTTCTGTCCGGTGCTTTCTTCATAACAGCGTTCCCCGCGAAGCAGAAGCAGCTTGTTCTCCTCCTGATCCCTGGGCGATATCTTCAGATAAGAAAGCTCTTCCAGACGGTTCTTGATCTCCTCGTCCGTCATGGTGTTATATTTCCCCTTAATGATCTGTTTTTTCACCCTGCCGGTGGAAACCACCTTCACCTCTACCTCCAGAATGGAATTGATATCATACGTATAAGTCACGTCCACGGATTCCTCTCCACGGGGTTTTTTCGGGATCCTGATATCCATCGTGCCGATCAGCAGATTATTGGCCGTCAGACGGCTTTCTCCCTGAAATACGTTGATACGTATCTTCTCCTGATCATCATGCAGGGTATAGAGCCGCTCCGTCCTGCTTGCCGGAATCACGGTATTACGTTCAATGATCGGGCAGTAATGACCGCTCTCAAAACTGCCGTCAGGCCGTTCCACGGAAACTTCTGTTCCCAGAGTAAACGCGCAGACATCCGTCAGAATGATCTCCTTGACATCCTTATCCCGCGCTTTCATGGCCGCCTGGATCGCAGCGCCCAGCGCCACCGCTTCATCCGGCTGAACCGATGTGTCGGGAAACTGCCGGAACAATTTCACAATAAATTCCCTGATCAGCGGCATCCGGGTAGCTCCGCCCACCAGCACCACCTGATCAATATCCGTGATCTTGACATGGGCATCCGTAATGCTTCGCTGCAAAGGTTTTCTGATACGCTCTAAGAGGGGCTCGCAAAGCTTCTCATATGCCTTTGCGGTAATGTTCATCTCCTTTGTTTCCCCACCCATCTTACACTTCATTTTGGGATTCTTCTTTTCTCCAAGTTCTCTTTTACAGAGTTCCGCCGCCTTATGGATCGCGGTCAGCGTTTTGGCATCCAGTTTATCAATCTCTATTTCATTCTTCCTGATAAACTCCTGCTCAATCACCTCCGTAAAATTTTCCCCGCCCAGATAATTATCTCCCGCTACTGCGCGCACTTCCAAAATCGTACCGTACAGTTCCAGAATCGATACGTCAAATGTACCGCCGCCCAGGTCAAAGACCATAAAGCGGGTATTCTCTTTCTTATCATACAGTCCGTAAGTGATCGCTGCCGCTGTCGGTTCGCTGATGATACGCTCCACCTTCAGCCCCGCCAGCTTTCCGGCAAGCTTCGTCGCTTTACGGCGCTCATCATCAAAGTAGGCCGGAACACTGATCACAGCTTCCGTCACCTTCTTTCCAAGATACTCCTCCGCATCCTCTTTCAGGCATCTTAAAACAAAGGCAGAAAGCTCCTCCGGTTTGAATTTGCGTCCACCCAGATCGTACTCCTTCTTGCTTCCCATAAAGCGTTTAAAGACATCCGCCATCCGCTCCGGATGAAGCATGCCGTATTCTTTTGCCGTCTCTCCCACCAGAATCTGCCCCTCTTCATCCACCGCTACCACGGATGGGGTCAGGTTCTTCTGAAGCCTGTTCGGTATGATCACGGCTTTCTTATTTTTACAATAAGCGGCCAGACTGTTCGTCGTGCCAAGATCGATCCCTATAATCATGAATCCACCTCATTCTTTATTTAGTAGGCTATCTTGCCAACCTGTCGATCATGATCAGCAACTGCTGCGCCGATGTATTATTGCCGCGGTAGCAGCATCGATTGGATTCCTCGCAGAGGATACGCGCCTTTTCTATATCTCCCTCCAGATAAGCCAGCCACGCCATGGCTTCTTTCATCTCCGTACAATCCTCTTCGCTGCACCAGTAACACATACAGCCTCTCTGCATTTTCTCCACATACATATATGCCAGCTCTGTCTTTCCGGAATAAAACGCACACAGAAAATAGTTATACAATTTCTGTCTTGCCCCGGTAGTCATCCTGTCGAGCAGCTCCTCTATGGAATATTCCAGATCGGTACACTCCTTAAAAGACTTATCCAGATACCTGCGGTAGATCCCTGCATACTTTCTGGCATTTTTCCTATCGCCCGCATAGTAATAAGCGATCATCATATTCTCCACCAGATCCTCTGCATTATCATACTTCCGCATTTTTTTCGTCATCTCATAAATCTTCTCATAATGCGTGAGGGCAATTTCATATTCCGCCATGTGAAAATAAATATCAGCCAGCTTGAACCTAAGATCGATCCTGTCTTCCAGCGATTCCTCTTCCTTCTCCGCTTCCTCCTGTATCCATGCGGCTGTCCGAGCCAGATATTTTTCTACATACCGGCGAGCCTCCCCTGGGGAAGGATACAGGCTCCAGATCTCGTAGATATCCTGAATACGGCTGGCCTCGTCGGAAAGCTTCTCACAATGCCTTTTCGTCACATCGATGCTGCCATACTCCTTCCTGATCCAGTTCAGCGCCTCCTTGATATGTCCCTGCTGCGCTTCCACATATGCCAGGCTTTCCAGACATTTCTTATGTTCCTCCTCTTTGGTAAGCTCCTTAGCTAGCTTCTTCAGACAGCGGGTAGCTTCTTCATAATCCTCCTTCCGCAGATAACAGTTCAGGATCTTTCCGATACAATATTCATTATCTTCATTAAATCTTTGTTTCGTATGGATGCTCTTCAGATAACATTCGATCGCCTCATCAAGCCGCCCCATTGTGCGAAGAATATCCGCTTTCGTGAACCACAGTCCGCTTTTTCCTTCCCCCTCAAAGCTCCTGTCGATATCCTCCAAAGCGGTCTCATACTCCCGCATATAATAATGGATCTTTGCTTTTCTCCAATAATTCCAAGGCACGATGCCATTCTCTTCATCCTGCTGTATAAAGTATTCCAACGCTTTCTTACTGTATTCCGGCTGATATGCTTTCACAAATTTACGCAGATAGACCCAGCCGATCCGCCAGTATTCCTTTTGCTTCTCAGGTGCGATCTCTACCGCCTTCTGATAGTAAGCGATGGCTTCATTATAATCTCCGGCCTTTTCTTTGATCACTCCCAGATAAATATACACCCATTCAAATGCCATATCCTTGTCTTCACATGCCTTCAGATAACGATATGCCTTTTTGTCATCATTCTTATGGATATGGTATAACCGTCCGATATAATACAGCTTGGAAATATCATCCGCAAGACGTTCTGATTCCAGAAGATACCGCAGCGCAGCATCTCTGGTGGATTTCCCGCTGATCCCTCTGAGATGCTCGTCCTCGTTCAGACGATACCGTTTCATAAGCGCTTCGGCAATCAGCTCCTTTGGCGCCTTTTCCTTCTTCATACGTCGGATCACCTGAGCCGCCCGATCATCTGCTGCCTGCCATTCCTCCGGCGTTTTTACCAGTCCGTTCTCCGCTTCCATGCGCAGCGTCATCAGCCGATAGCTTTCCACACCCGCCTCATCCGCCTGCCTGAAGATATTTTCAGCGTCCTTGTACTGACGGTAAGCGATAAATACTTTGGCGGCGCGTTCATAGATCTCCGGATTGCCGTTATATAACTGCTTTGCCTGATAAAAGGTATCAATGACTTCCTGCGCCATGCGCAGCCCTTCATACGCTTCCTGCAGATAAAAATATGCCCAGTAAAAGTTCGGATCCAGCTCCCTGATCTTTTCACAGACAGCCGCCATGCTTTGATAGTTCTTTGCCTCCCGATACAGCATCACCTTACTCATATAATGGTTAAAGTTTTCCGGTTCCAGTTCTATGGCATGCTCCAGAGACTTTTCCGCCAGATCGAAATACTCCTTCCCTTCTTCTTCCTCCCTATGTAAAAAATAGAGATTACTCCAGGCGCTGCCCTCCATACGGCAGATATCTACCCCCTGCTTTTCAGCGTCCCCCGGTTTCTCTTCTTCCAGACATTCCCGCCAGCTCTCCGTTTCCCGGATCACCTCATGATATTCCTGATTCAGATAATGCATGGAAGCGGAAAGTTTATGCCACCATGCAGCGTGCTGGCAATACTCCGGATGCGCCGCGAAAAATGCCTGCCCATCCTTACTCCTTTCTGCCTGAATATAACTCCATCCCAGATCTTTTACATCCTCCTGTGACAGATGATCGGCGTCCTTTTCATACTCCTCGATGGCTTTTGGCAGCACCTCAGCCAAAAGCTTTGTCAGTTCCTCCGCGTTTCCGATTCCTCTTGCCTTTGCCGCCAGCTGACGCGCCTCCTTCCAATCCTCCTGATCCCTGCGGATCTGCGCCATTCCAAAAAGAGCTTCAAAACGGTAATATTCACCTGCAAAATAATCTTCTTTCAAGTATTTGTCAAAGATCTCCTCGGCTTCCCCGGACTGACCCAGTCTGTACAAGCCTGTTGCTCCTTGAATCTGTATTGCCTCACTATCCGGATAACGCCGGATCAGCTCCTGGTACTGTTTCAGCGCCTCCTCATTTTTCCCTTCCTTCTGCCAGAGCTTTGCCCATTCAAGCTCCAGCCATGGATGTCCTATCTTGTATAATTCAAGACGTTCCAGCTTTTCCCGCCTCTTTGCTAGGTCCTCCAACGCATGCTCCGCCACCTGATTGACATACTCATTATAATCCCATATAAACCCATCATAATCTGCGCCTTCCGCGCCTTCCAACGCTTCAAACCAGAAATCCGTAGCCCCTTCCTTATCCTCAAGCTTCTTCACCATATGTTCCACAAATCCCACAGGAAGATGTTCCTCAAACTCCCGCCTGTTTTCCCGGATCAGGAAAGTATGATCCAGAATCTGCCAGATTGCAACAGGAAGACGGAATTTCTTTGAAAGGGTCTCAAACAGGCACCATTTAACGGCTTCCCCCTCGTCAAGAGAATCGATCACAGGATCCGCCAGAAGCGCCTCCCATTCCTTCGGATCAATCCTTCTTGAGATAGACGCATAGATCTGATCAAACTTTATCATAAAACGGCCGACCGCACTGTCTTCTTCCAGACCCGAACGGGATATGCTGTTTTTTTCATCTACCTCATCCGGCGTATCAGCATAGGCTGCCGCCTCCTCATAAGCCGCCCTGAGACGTTTGAATCCTTCCGGATCATCTTCCGGATTCACTGAAGATAAAAGTTCATGGTAAGCGTTTCTGATCGCCGTCAGATCCTTCGTCTGTTCCAGATGCAGGATAGCGAAACACTCTTTGATACGGATATCCCGTTCTTCTGCAGAATGAGTATGCATAAATGATTTCCTCCGAATTAGTTTTTCTCTAACCCGATCACTGCCGTCACCGACTTCTCCGGCGCCATGATCAGCGTATCCATTAAAGAGACCCCTATATATCTCGATGGCTGTAATATGGCAAAAATTCCTTTCTGGTTCTCCAGCGCATAATCCCCGTATCCCGGGCTGTATCGCGGATGCGCCTTATATCCTCCGGCTTCAGCCGCCTTCCTAAGATCATCATTTAACTTATCGCACAGGCTTTCCACTGCCGCCGCCCCGGCTGCCTGTAAGATAGCAGCTTTTGCCATAGACGTAAGCCTTGTTCTTCGCAGCAGACGGTCATATTCCGCCCCTATTGTGGCTGCAAACAAAAAAATCTCCTGACAGTCACAAAGATTCCTTGTCAGGTCATGACTGACCACTTCACCATAAGGAAGCAGTATCCCCCCATCGCCTTTCACTTCGATTGGGAAGCGTCCGTAACAGGCTTTGGGAATCATTGCAGCTTCTGTGGATGCAATCGCCTCACGAATATACTCCCTAATGACCTCTGAAGAACTGTCCGCTAATTCATGGGTATTGCCTGTATCCGTATCTGCAGCCATATCTGCATTCATCCCAACTATCCATCCGGGGTTGTAACCAAGATAACGGTACACCTCTTTTTCATCAATGACGATATCCCCGTTTTGAGGGACATAAGTAATAATAGGAGCATCCATTGTTTTAATTACTATGCCTTTCACTGACTTTCGTTGTACAACTATTTTTAAAAGCCGGCGCGGGAAACGCTTTCATCAGTGTTTCCTT
>DLOP01000136.1:13475-13645 GCA_002478505.1 Lachnospiraceae bacterium UBA7481 | reverse complement strand
TATCCTTGACTGGGTTCCTGCGCACTTCCCGAGGGATGCCTTTGGACTTGCGGAGTTTGACGGAACTTGTCTGTATGAGCATCCGGATAAGCGTCTGGGCGAGCACCCTGACTGGGGAACAAAGATCTTTAACTTTGGCAAGAATGAGGTAAAGAATTTCCTGATTGCCA
>DLOP01000136.1:0-13386 GCA_002478505.1 Lachnospiraceae bacterium UBA7481 | reverse complement strand
TAAATACGGCGGCAATGAGAATTTGGAAGCAATTGAATTCTTTAAGCACCTGAATTCCGTAGTTCACGGATTAGGCAAAGGCATTATGACCATTGCAGAGGAATCCACCGCATGGCCGAAAGTTACGGCGGCGCCGGAGGATGACGGTCTTGGATTCACCTTTAAGTGGAATATGGGTTGGATGCATGACTTCTGTGATTATATGAAACTGGATCCGTATTTCAGAAAGAATAATCACCATAAAATGACATTTGCCATGAGTTATAACTGCAGTGAGAAATATATCATGCCCCTTTCTCATGACGAGGTGGTACATTTGAAATGTTCCATGGTCAATAAAATGCCGGGATATACCATTGATAAATTTGCTAATCTCCGAGCAGGCTATACCTTTATGTTTGGACATTCAGGAAAGAAGCTTTTGTTCATGGGACAGGAATTTGCCCAGGAGCGCGAGTGGAGCGAAACGAGGGAGCTTGACTGGTTCCTGCTGGGTGAAAAATTAAATATTGGCATGAAGGATTTTGTAGCGGAGCTGCTGAAGTTATATCGGAAGAATCCCTGCCTGTATGAATTGGATGACAGCTGGGATGGATTTGAGTGGATCAATCCCAATGATGCGGACAGAAGTACCTACAGCTTTATCCGTAAATCCAAAGACGGCAAGAATAATATGCTATTTGTCCTGAACATGACGCCGATGAAGCGGGAAGAATATTATGTCGGCGTTCCGAAAAAGGGTAAATATAAGCTGGTACTGAACAGTGATGAGGAGCGCTTTGGCGGGCTTGGCCATGAGCTTCCGGCGGAATTGAAGGCGATCAAGATGGAGTGCGACAAAAAGGATTACGCCATCAAATTTGATCTCCCGCCTTATGGAGCAGCGGTTTATAAGTTCTAAAAATGGGTGCTGTATAATGACCGCAAATAATTATAATGATTTAAGAAAACGTCTGACAATGGTTGTCGGGCGTTTTTTCATAATAATCCTCCATGTCAGAGCAGCTCGCCGTCTCAAAATTTAAAAGGTACCTTTTGACACCCAAATCCTATTGAGTGTTAAGTTAGACAAGGTTATTACCGAAATATAGTATAGCTCGTGTAAAAGAGGAATAGAGAGGAATGACTATGAATATCCAGAGAAATCAGAAGGAAATGGAACAATATGCCGGGATGCAAGACGCTCAGGGAATGCATGGCGGTCATGTACACGGCAGTCATAACGGCGCTGCCCGTGAAGCCGGCGGAAGTGTTCATAAAGCTGGCAGCAGGGGATTTAGCGTAGATTTTTCCGGAGGTATGCCGGGCAATCAGGCATATGATAAACAGGGAAAAACGATGGAAGACGTCATGGCGGAAGCGGCGGCAACTGACGTTTCTTTACAGAAAGATTATATGACGGTGATGTCCAATTCCATGTCTGATGAGGATTTTGCGAAATTAGCCGAGGAGGGCTATGATCCCGGAGTAATGGAACCGGAAGAGGCGGTCACTATAGTAGATACGATCAAGGCGGAGCTTGCGGAGTCCGGTGCGGTCATTGCCGGTTATAATGATGATATTGATGTTGAGACATTAAAGAAGATTACAGGAAGCGAAGTGCGGGCACAGGAGATCCTTGATGCATTTCATCAGTATGATATTCCGGTGACGGAAAAGAATGTGCAGGACGCGCAGTCTGCCATGGAAATGGCGGAGCAGATAACAAAGCAGCTGCAAAGCGGTACAAAAGAGGATCTGGAAGGAGTGAAGAAGTATCTCCTCGAAAATCATCTTTCACCTGTTTTAGAGAATCTGTATCGTGCCGTATATAGCGGCTCCCATGATGCGGATGTGCAGGGAAGGGGATATTTTGCGGAGACGACAGGCGGATATTATGGACGGAAGGCAGATCAAATGGATGTTTCCGCATTACAGGCTTCTATGGAGAAGGTCATCAAGGAAGCCGGTTATGAGGTGACGGAAGAAACTTTGCAGGATGCTGCCTGGATGGTGGAAACAGGTCTTCCGCTGACGGCTGAGTCATTTGCCGAATTAAATCAGATCAATCAGGCGATCAATGAAATCTCACAGGATGGAAGGACAGCGAAGGTCACAGATTTTCTTGGTCAGGAATCGCTGCTGGAAAAGGCAGTGCGCGTGGAGCAGGAAGCAGCTGCTATCACGGACGCGGCGGTGGATAAAGTTGTTGCAGACGGAGACAGACTGGATCTTGCGCATTTGACAGCAGCGCAGGAGAAGATAGAGAGCGAAGCAGGGAGAAATACAGAAAGTGATGCGGCACAGGGCGAAGCGGCAGGACAGGTGGACGCATCAGATCGTTCCGTTTATGCCCGCCGTCAGATGGAAGAAGTCAGACTGTATATGTCGGTACAGGTAAATTATCGTTTATTGAAGCAGGGGATCTCCATTGATACCACAGAGCTTTCTGCTTTGGTTGAGAACTTAAAGGCAGCAGAACAGGAGATCCAGAGAGTTTTATTTGGCAGATCGGGGGAAGGCAGCGATACAGGCAATGGCGCAATGAATACAGGCGATGTAGCGATGACTTCCATAAAAGAAATGTCTGCATTATTCCAGGAGACCATCAGCAAAGTCCGGGCGATCCCCGGTATGCCGGCGTCTATCCTCGGCGAGCTGCTGCAGGAAAATAAAACAGCCTTTTCGCAAACTGTTACTGTGGAAATGGTCTATGAGACCGGCACAGCACGACAAAGCGCTTATGCAGCCATGGAGGAAAGATACGAGCCATTGATGACGGCGCCGATGGCTGAATATGGAGATTCCATAGAGAAAGCATTCCGCAATGTAGATGATATCCTGCAGGAGATGAATCTGGAAACAACGGAGGGCAATCGGCGCGCCGTAAGGATTCTGGGATATAACGGCATGGAACTTAGCGAAGAAAATATTCATGCGGTAAAAGAAACATATGCCACGGTCAGCAGAGTGATCGATAAAATGACGCCTGCCGCTACCTTGGATTTGATTAGAGAGGGCGTCAATCCGCTGACAGTATCCATGGAAGAATTGGAAAACCATCTTGCTGACAGGGACGGCGGTTCTAAGGATGAAATGGAGAAATACAGCCATTATCTATACCGTTTGGAGCAGAGGAATGAGATTACGCCAGAAGAAAAGGAAAGCTATATCGGTATCTACCGTCTGCTGCATCAGGTGGAGAAACGGGACGGTGCAGCGATTGGAAGCTTATTAAATCAGGGCGCGGAGATCAATTTTAAGAATCTTCTGACAGCTGTCAGAAACCATAGACGCGGCAGGATGGATTATCAGGTGGATGATGATTTTGGCGCGTTGAAAGAGGAGATCGCGGGAGAAGGCGGTTATCGTAATTCGATTACGATGGCGATCGAAACGGCGTATCGTGAGCAGGGAATGACAGAAGATGGCAGCGACAGCAATGGTCGCAATGCAAAGAGTCAGGAAGAGGATAGCAGGGTCGCATATTATCAGAAGCTTGCCGGTGATGTCAAGGCAGGGCTGACGCCGGAAGCGGTAGCGGAAGTATTTGATGCAGACGATATCAGCCTGGAAGCGCTTTACGATAAGCAGCAGGAAATGGCGAGGACACAGACGCAGGAGGCGGAAAGAGCAGATCATGCTTATCTGAAGGAGCAGGCGGCAGAGATCAGGATGGCGGCGGAAGTTTCTGATCAGGCAGTGTCGATGTTACTGTCATTTGATATGCCCGCCACATTAGATAATCTTGCAGCGGCTGACAGCCTGTTGTCAGACCGGGGCAGCATGGCGGGACAGGTGAAGAAACAGGCGGCATATCTGGATGGACAGAGAGAGGCTTCCGTATCTGAAGTCAGTTCCGATGAGGTGTCTAAAACAGCAGATGGATCGACATATTCTGCAGCAGGAAGTATAAGTGATTTACTGGACGATGCTATTAGCAGCCTGCAGGAGCATTTTACGGACAGCGTTAGTGCAAAAGAAGCCTATGAGCATCTGGCGGACCGGATGGAAGAGATTCTGACAGTAAGCGCAGAGCAACAGACGGACAGGATTGATGTAAAGGAGATCAATCTGGCATGGAAACAGGTTTTTGTTGCAAGAAATATGGCGAGGGAAGAATGCTATGAGATCCCGATGGAGGTTGGAGGTAAGATAACTTCCGTCAATGTGCGCCTTTGCCACAGCAGTACCACAGAGAATCATGTGACGATCACCATGGAGACGGAGAACTTCGGTAAGGTGTCCGCATTGTTTGAAGGGGATACGATGTCAGGTTATATTGTCTGCGACAGGTCAGACGGTCTGGCAGCTTTGAAACAACAGAAAAACGCTTTTAAAGAGGAGATGCAGGCAAAGGATCTGCCGGTATCGGAAATAAAATTTATTCAATCTGACCGTGTAGATATTAATAATTTCGCGGAAAGAGCCGATGATATTAATAGAACAGGGATGTCGTCAGAAAACTTATATCAGACAGCTAAGACATTTATGAAAGTATTTTTAAGAGACGCTGTTTGACAGTTGTAAATGATGTCATGGAGGATGCCATTTGCAGAGAAAAATACGTCAATAACTTCGTTATAGTAATTGCAGGGTATAATAGGTGCATCTATGTATCTTGCAATGAACGGATGAGGGATCGATGTTATGGCATTATCAGTCAAAGGATAAGAAAGCAGGGACATAACAGATAAACATCCGATGACGGAACCATGTAGCACAGAATTTACAAACTGAAAGGATACAAGATTATGAAGATCAATTACAATGCAACAGCGATGATGGCGAACAATACCCTGAATAGAACAGATAATAAACTGACAGCAGCCATGGAGAGATTATCCTCCGGCTTAAAGGTCAACCATGCGAAAGACAATCCCGCAGGTCTTGCGATCGCCAGTCGTATGGATTCCCAGGTCAAGGGCATTAAAGTTGGAACCAACAACACAAATGACGGTATTTCCGTGGTTGAGACGGCGGATGGTGCGTTGAGTGAAATTTCTGCGATCATCCAGCGTATGAGTGAACTTTGTGTTCAGGCGAGCAATGATCCTAAGACAGATGGGGACAGAGAGATCATTGATAAGGAGATCCAGCAGTTAAAGCAGGAGATTGAGCGTATTGCAAGAGATACGGAATATAATGGTATGCCGCTGTTAGACGGTTCCTTTGATTTGAAGGGTTATACCAACAATCCTGATGTAAAGATCGGATACTATTCCGATGAAGTACCGCAGGGAGATTATGAAATTGATTTGACCGGATTAGTTACAATTACTGAAATTGACGGTAAAGATGTAGGTACGGTCAATCAAAGTGTATTGGAAACTAATTTGACCGGTTTTCCGTCAGCGGGACTTATGGCAAAAGTCAATGAAGATCTTGATGAACTTACCATAACAGCGGACGGCGATTTTGAAATGCACATTAGGGCTGATTTTAAAACGGTTACAGGTGAAGTTGAGATCGATATCACCCAGATTGGCGCCATGAAGATCCAGATCGGCGCTAATGAAGGTCAGGAGTTAGGCATCCGTATTCCGAAGATCAGCTTAGAAGATATGGGAATAGACGAGTTGACTTCCATCAGGACATATAACGATGATGGCAGCTTGGATGTAGATGGACCGCAGGAAGGTATTGAGAGTACAAAGAAAGCGTTGACTTATATCAACTCTGTGCGTTCCCGTCTGGGTGCATACCAAAATCGTCTGGAACATAATGCCTCAAGTAATGACATAACCGAGGAGAATATGACATCTGCTTATTCCCGGATCATGGATGTAGATATGGCGGAGGAAATGACGGAATATACGACCCAGCAGGTATTGTCACAGGCGGGCATTTCCATGCTGGCGCAGGCGAATGAGCGCCCGTCACAGATCTTACAATTGCTGCAGTAATTGTAATACTCCTTTTTCGGAATGGTATACCTGTGAAAAATAGGTTATAATGATATTGACGAATCAGGTTTTTTTGAGGTAAATCAAATGGGGAAAAATGAAAGGTTTGAAAAAATTTATTCACAAAGAGGAATGAGTGTCATGGAAATTTGGGTGGATAAAGAGACTGGCGTGAATTATGTGTTTCATGCAAGCGGATATGCAGGAGGAATGACACCATTGTTGGATAGAGACGGAAAACCAATCATTTCTCCGATAAGGGAGTAATAAATAAAAGAGATTGTATAAGACGAAGTAAAAAAACAGAATAAAAAGAAGATATTAACTATAGAAAGGATTCACAATATGACAAGCGAAAAAAAACAGGAGTTTACCCTTCGGATCTCACAGGCTAATAAAACGGAACTGGTTGTTATCCTATATGATATGTTTCAGGCATATCTTGAGGATGCGGAGCAGGCGGAAGGAGAGGAATTCCACAATGCGATCAGTCATGCAAGAGCTGTGCTGAATGAATTGATCGAATCCTTAGATATGAAATATGAGATTGCAAAAAATCTTTACCAGATCTACCGATATGTGGAGCGCCTGTTGATACAGGCAGATGTCCGCTTGGACAAAGAACCGTTAAAAGAGGTGTCCGGTCATATTAGTCCTTTAAGGGATGCATATAATACCGTAAGCAAAGAGGACGCTTCCCCATCCGTTATGGAAAATACGGAAGTTGTTTATGCAGGTATGACTTATGGTAAATCAGACCTTAATGAAAATAATGCGGGAGACGCTTCTAAAAGGGGATTTTTGGCGTAGGAACAATTTTTTGATATTTTGTGCTTTGTAGTTTTTAGTAATTTTTTAAAAAATACTTTTCAATAAATAAGCGGCAAAAATTGGCTCATTTCTTGGGTTCATTTCTGTCGCTTGTTATCTTATATGAGTAGAAAAGTCATTTATTTTTATCAATTACAAAATAAAAAAAGAAAGCTTTCCCATCCATTATGAAAAATACAGAGATAGTTTATGCGGGAATGACTTAAAGCAAATTCAATTGAAGGTCAGATTTTTCATTATTAATTTTCCAATTTGAAATTATATTATTTTTTGTTTTGTCAGACTTATTTGCAAAATAAAATTCAATGAGTCAGATGTTGTTTTTATAATGTCAATATGATAGACTAAGTAAAACTTTATGTAAAGTAGAGTTATAATTAGTGTTAAAAGGAGATAGAAAAGATATAATGGGAAAAAATACTTTTATTAAACAGTGTAGAATTGAAGCTGGTTTAACACAGGAGCAACTGGCAGAAAAGATGGAGGTATCAATCACAGCAGTTCAGAATTGGGAGAGCGGTAGAACTAACATAGAGATAAAAAAATATCTTAAATTGGCGGAAATTTTTAATGTTTCTGTAGAAAGACTGATTAAGGAGAGATTGATTGAAGAGGATAAGAAGAGCGTGGACAGATGGCCGGATTTTTTGTTTGATGAAGATATTAACCGTGTGATCAATACGCTTCATTTGAATCTTGCACAGCAGGAACTTTTAGGAATTTTACATATTTATGGCGCTGATTATCTCAATAAGAAAGAAATGGAGTTGAACACACTTTCTGAAGATTTGAAACGGGTACCGTATCGCTATATTGAAAAAGTTGGAAGTATCCGTTTTTTGGATCAGGTAGAAGGACTTTATAATGTGATACGGTATGTGAAAACGGATTTTTTGCTAAAAATTTTGAGGCAGAATCCGGAGGCGGAATTTAATGTTAAAAAAATGTCGAGGGATCAGATTTGTGAGTTTATTGATGACGGATGTAAACCAGGCAGCTTTATGGAAGACCTTTCTTGGGACTATCCCGATCAGTGGGAGGGATTTGATAGTTTACACTTTAATATATCCATGAAAAAGGCAAAAATCATACTTCCTATATTGAAAAAAGGGCCTATTCACTTGGCGGATGAAAAAGAAGGTAGTCGTAAAACGAGGAGAGATGTTCCTCCGGAAGTATTAGAGATGTGTGATTTTAAGAAAGAATTGTGGGATGAGGGTTATTATAGCAAAACTAACCAAGATTTTGATGTATGTATTTTGAATGGGATTGAAAAAGTAACAAAATATTATCCGATTCAGAAAAAGAGAAAGGAGAATCAGTGGTATCTGGGAATAAATGACTTGGGAAAGAAGTGGTTGGAATGGTACAAAAATACAAAATAATATATGGTGTCCGCTGCAGAGAAATTATATAAAAAGAAAGAAAATTAAAAAGAAGTCAATGATAAGGAGGGGATTTTAATGTACAGAAAGAAAAATATGGCAGTATACATAGATGGAGAAAACATCAGTCATAGAAGATATGAAGAAATAAAGAAAAAAGTAGGGCAGCAGGGAGTTTGTGATTGTGCTAAGGTATATGGACGTCAGAAGGATGAACGAACCAAAGGATGGGCTGAACGTGCGAAACAAAGCAAAGGGGATAAGATTGAGCTAAAGGATATCCGCTTATTTGGTCCTCCGGAGAAGGATAAGGTGGACAACAAAATTAAAGAGGATATAAAAAAAGATATTTTGAAAAATAAAAGTATTGATGTAGTATGTTTGGTTACATCTGATAAGGGATTTAAAGATGTCATTGAAAATTGTCGCGAGAATGGAAAGCGAGTAGTAGTGATAGGGAAAGATGATACTTCACAAATTTTACGGGAAGTATGCAATAAATTTATTTTACTGCCATCTTTATAATTAATAAATTTTTTAGAAAAAAGTTTTATAGTTGCGAATAAACAATTTCAAAAAATAATAATTTATAATATTCCTCCGCATAAGTTTCGGAGAGTAATGGCTTTTAAAGAGGGATAGTTTCTAATGGATAATGGTGAAATTGTATTATTTGAAACTGCTGATAAAGTTATAAAATTGTCAGTACATATTGAGCAAGAAACAGTTTGGCTGACAATGGAACAATTGGTGAAGCTGTTTGGACGGGATATATCCGTAATTTCACGTCATATAAACAATATATTTAATGAAGAAGAGGTAGAGAAAGAAAGCAATTTACTTTATTTGCAAAAAGCAAATTCTGACAAACCGGTCGCTTATTATTCTTTAGATGTAATTATGTCTGTCGGGTATCGATTGAAATCTAAACGCGGCTTAGAATTTCGCAAATGGGCCAATTCGGTGTTGAGGAAGTACATACTACAAGGATGCGGTTTAGATAATCACCGTGTTGATCAGTTAAATGAAGTGGTGCGGTTGATAAGACGCACGCAGAATGACTTAGACGCTCGGCAGTTGCTGGCGGTTATAGAGAAATACAGTGAAGCGTTGGAATTACTGAATTTTTATGATCACCAAAATAGGACGCAACTGACAGAAAATACGGATCTCTATCAACTCTCTTATGAAGAATGTTGGAAGATCATTGCAACGATGCGATATGCGTATGAATCTGAGCTTTTTGGAAAGGAAATGAATGAATCATTTAAAGGCAGCATTGGAAATGTTTATCAGTCATTTGAAGGACAGGAGATTTATCCTACATTGGAGGAAAAAGCTGCGCATTTACTATACTTTGTTACAAAAGATCATAGTTTTTTTGATGGAAATAAAAGAATTGCAGTGACGATATTTCTTTATTTTCTTTATCAAAACAAAAGGCTTTTTACAGATGGAATGAAATTGATAGATAATTATACTCTTGTGGCTCTTACGATTATGATTGCAGAATCCAAGCCGGAAGAAATGGAAATGATGATAAGTCTTATATTGGATTATTTAAAATAAAATAAAAAAGGGGATGTTTTTCATGTAACAAAGCGAGGAAAAAGCTTAGAAGGATATAAAAAAGTAAGATTTATTTATAACGCATGTTTCGGCTAATATTAAAACAAAATATAAATTAGCCGAAATATGCTTTTTTAAATTGCACTTCCACCAAGTAAGATTTTCAGAAAACATATTCCATCCGGCAAATTGATGTTATATAATGAAATAATAATTTCAACAACAAATCAGCAGATGTAGGAGCATCCAAATATGAAAAAACAAAAGTCATTACAAGAAATCATTTATGCGTTTTTTCTTTTAACAGCCATGATCCTTTTGTTTTTCTGGTTTACGGAACAGAACAGCAGACGGACAGAGGAGCAGAACAGAGATTATGCGGCGGATTCTGCACAGCTGAAGTCTGAGCAGATTGATGAGGAACTGAATAATGCTTTGAGCCAGATCAAAGCCTATGCATATTTCTTGGGAGAAGGTCTGTCTGAGCCTGTAATTACAACACAGATGCTTGAACAGATGGAAGAAAACTCCACGTTTGATGCTATTTTGTTCACGGATCTTAACGGTGTGGACTTTGCTTCTGATGGACGGGCGACTGACGCGGCGGAGCGGGAATCTTACAATAATGGTATCCGTGGAAACAGCGGCATTGAGATTGTTTTTGATTCTTATTTTTTTGACGAGACAATGGTATGCTTTTATGCACCTGTCCGCTTTGAGGGGCAGATTATCGGAGTGCTGCGGGGCGCTTTTCTTGCCGAGGAATACTTGAGAAGTATGCTGGGTACCACATATTTCGGGGAGGAGGCACAGGTATTCCTGTGTACGCCGGATGGTAGTGTGATTGCCAGCTCTGACAGCAGGGTATATGAGGGATATGTTCTTGATATATTGATAGAAATGGATATGATTGATCAGAATGTTGCAAATCAGGCCTATCAGATCTTTGAAAATGGCGGAGAGGGAGCTTTTGTATGTGATTCTTCCAGCAAGACAGATAATATCTGTATTACATACCTGCCGAAAAATTCTTATGTTCTCGTACAGACATTTCCCCAAAATGTTACACAGAGCATGATTGCTGCAGAAAATCTGGTGGGAATCCAGCTGGAGGTCATGCTGATCATACTATTTGCGTCCTATATTATTTTTATTCTTGTTCGCGCCGGACGCAATCGGAAAGTGTTGGAGAAAGAAAATCGGGAGATGGGATATATCATAAGCGGCGTTAACACGCTGTTTACACGATTTGCCATGGTTGATTTTGAGAAGGACACCTATCAATATCTGGCGGGAACAAAACCTGAAGGTACGGAAATCGAAGAAAGCGGAAATTATCAGGATCTTGTGGATTATCTGGCTAGTTATGTGAAAGAAAGCGGTCGTCAGGAGCTTATTGATTTTATAGATAAAGATTCCATTGTCACAGCGATGTCAAAACAAAACGACCTGCGGTTCGAAAGCTGTGTGATAAAGGATGGACACTTTGAGTGGGAACATGTGAATATTATCTGTCTGGAAAGAAAAGATCACATGGCTTCCAAGGTTTTGTTCATACGCCAGAATGTAACGGAGCTGAAGGAAAAAGAACTGCGTATTCAGGCGGAAAGAGCGCTTTCAAACCGTAAGGAAAGACAGTACCAGATAGCGCTCATGTCCAACTCCCTATGCAGCTTTGAGTTTAACTTGTCTAAGGATCTTATTGAGCAGGATATTATCAGGACGATCAACGGACAGAAGATATCACTCCTTGAACGGGTGGGATTGACAGCGCCGTGTAAGATCTCAGAATATTTTGATAAATGGAAACAGTTTGTTTTGGAGGAATCCATAAAAGAGTATTCCGACACTTTAAATACAGAGAATCTGACCAATTGCTTTGATCAGGGAGTCAGAGAAGTGGTAGCCGAGTATTGGGAAGAGGATTTCGAACAGAATCAGATGTGTGTGCGCCAGTCCTTTATCATGACTAAGGATGAAACAACAGGCGACATTATGGTTATGGTGATATCGAGAGATATCACGGAACAGGTCAAGAAACAGAGGGAGCAGACGCTGGCTCTTCAGGATGCGCTGATGCAGGCGCAGCATGCCAATAAGGCTAAGACCACATTTTTGTCCAATATGTCCCATGATATCCGTACCCCTATGAATGCCATCATAGGATTTTCGACCATTGCCGTCAGCCATATTGACAATAAAGAGCAGGTTTTGGACTGCCTGCAAAAGGTTCTTTCGTCCAGCAACCATCTTCTCAGCCTGATCAATGATATTCTTGATATGAGCAGGATCGAGAGCGGAAAAGTACAGATCAAAGAGCAGGAGTGCAATATTTCAGAACAGATGCATAATCTGGTCAATATTGTCCAGCCTCAGATCAAGGCAAAACAACTGGAATTATTTGTCGATACCTTTGATGTTACCAATGAGGACGTCATTGCGGATCCGTTGAAGTTAAATCAGGTATTTATCAACCTTTTAAGTAATGCGGTGAAGTATACGCCTGCCGGAGGTACGGTTTCCTTCCGGATCATGCAAAAGACCACGTACCGGCACGGATACGGCGATTATACATTTATTATTAAGGACAATGGTATAGGAATGTCCCCGGAGTTTGTGGAACATATTTTTGAGCCTTTTGAACGGGAGGCTACAGTGACACAGAGCGGTATTCAGGGAACAGGGTTGGGCATGGCCATTACCAAAAATATTGTAGAGATGATGAACGGCACCATCAGCGTAGAGAGCGAGCCGGGTCAGGGCAGCACATTTACGGTAGAACTGGAATTAAAACTGCAGGATACGGAAAAAAATGCGGCACAGATCAAGGAACTGGAAGGATTGCGGGCGCTGGTCGTGGATGATGATTTCAACGTCTGCGACGGTGTCAGCAAGATGTTAAAGCAAATTGGCTTGCGTTCCGAGTGGACGACTTCCGGTAAAGAAGCGATTTACCGCGCAAAGAGCGCCCTTGAGGAGGGGGATGCCTACCATACGTTTATTATTGACTGGCAGATGCCGGGTCTTAGCGGATTGGAAACCGCCAAAAGGATTCGGGATGTCATCGGCAATGAGGCGGCCATTATCATTTTGACTGCATATGATTGGACAGATATTGAGGAGGAAGCAAAGACTGCGGGGATTACCGCGTTCTGTGCCAAACCGCTGTTTATGTCCGATTTGAAAACGGCTCTGCTTGCCGCTAATAATCTGGTGGAAAAACAGGAGGAAGTTCCGGAATGGACTCTGGCCAATTTTGAAGGGAAGCGCATCCTTTTGGTGGAGGATAACGAATTAAACCGTGAGATCGCGGAGGCAATCTTGGAAGAGGCAGGTTTGCTTGTGGATACAGCGCCGGATGGGACAGATGCTGTAGCAATCATGGAGAAAGCGGAAGAAAATTATTATGATGCGATTTTGATGGATGTACAGATGCCAACCATGGATGGTTATGAAGCTACCAGAACCATCCGCAGACTTCCAAGAAATGATGTGAAAAATTTACCTATTATTGCCATGACCGCCAATGCGTTGGAAGAGGATAAGGAGGCGGCACTGATGAATGGAATGAACGCCCATATTGCCAAACCTCTTGATATGAATGTTTTCATGTCCGTGCTTAAGAAATTTCTTAGTTAGCTTCCCTATATTACGTACAGTAAAATGGAGGTAGATTGAAAAATAAGCTCGATAGCTTATTTTTCAATCGGCAATTT
>DLOP01000017.1:14002-16993 GCA_002478505.1 Lachnospiraceae bacterium UBA7481 | reverse complement strand
CTTTCCGAAGGATCGAAATCTCGTTATCCCTCGCAATGATCTCTTTTCCGTCCGGATTGAATACCTGAATATCCTCCGAATGGGAATAACAGGTGTCCCCGACTGCAAAATGCGGTCCCGTCTTCTCTGCGATCAGGATCGGCAGTCTGCCTGCGATATCATATTTCCTTGCCGCCGTATAAGCGGTTGTATTCGTTCCGATCGCAAACTCTCCCAAGGGCAGCGTATCATAATGGAACAATACATTATCCCGGATATATTTTTCATTTTCCGCCTTACCTGCAAAATTACTGCAGGAATAACCAACCACCATGCCATCCTCAAAGACAAGTTCAAGATCCCGGTATTCCAATTCATGCAGATATACCCTGCTGACATGAAGAATACCGTTTGTGCCCTTCAGCTTCGGTGAGGTAAATACCTCTCCCACCGGTATGTTGACATCTGCCACGCAGTTTTCAAATTTCGTCTCATGCGCAGCATCCTTTAAATCTGCCAGAGCCACCGTCATCTCCGTCCGGTTGATTCCACAGCCGGCAATATGCACTTCCTTTGCCTGATCAAGAGCGTCGATCATCGTCTGCTGGATTTTCCGGTAAGTCTGATAATCAAGGGTATTGATCCTGACCGTTTCCTCAAAAATCTCCTCAAACTGTTCCCCAATCTCCGGTACGGGAAAGGCTATGATCGTAAAGCTGCGTTCCTCGCCTTTGATATACTGATTCGTAATCCTGCCGGATTGTGCACGGTACTTCACCATGAGCTTCTGCTGTTCTTCCGATAAGACATTCGCCTCAGGCTTTACTACAGGGGTAAACGGCTTTTCGCCAAATCCCTCTATCACCGCAGGTCCGGCATGGACATACGCCTGCTCTTTATATTCTTCAAACGCCGCCTGCAGACATTCGAGCTTCCTTGTCACAAACTGTCCGTCCAGAAACAGCGCCTCGTCCTCTTTATGGTCATAATCATACTGCTGATTAGGATTTGCCCCGTAATAACCGACCTTATTTGTCCCCTGTCTTCGGAATACGCTGCTGCCTGCACGATAGATGACCGGCACCAATCCCATCAGTTGAAATTGATATACTGCCTGCCTCACCACACGCTCAAATCCCAGCGGATAACGGATATTTACCGTCTTTTTCCGACTTAGATCCTTTCCTGTGTTGACAAACCCCATCCGATATCCTTCCGTAAAGGTGTCTGCGATCAGATCAATCGTCTCTTGAGAAAGACCGTTTATATATGAAGCAAGCCTGATCTCATTATCTGTGATATACTCTCCGTATCGATAAAGATACTCCGGTGAATCCAGCTTAGCCTGCAAGATGATCTGCAATGCAAAATCCAGCTTTTCATCCACCATCTCGGCAACCCTCTGTTCCGACTCCACATCGGAATAATCGCTGGCATACCAGTACAGGGTATCACGGACCGCATCGACGGGCGGCTTCCCACCCTCCTCAAATGCAGTAACCACGCATGAATATAATTCAAGAAACAGCTCCATCCGGATGACAAGTTCCCGCATATTCCGTTCATATACATACGGGATCGCGCTCCGAAACTCTGCCGCATAAGCAGATAACAGCTTTCCCATTTCAGAACCGAAGCAGCCCACCGCATACGCGGGATTGGCATAACTTCTTTCATACTGTCCCGGAAGAATGTCCTCATATAACTGCCGGTTCCATTGTTGTAAGCGTTCCGTCGGGATCTCATCCATTCCTTCCTTTGATTCCTTCCGGATATCGCAAAGCAGACAGAAGAGCTTCCCCTGCGCTGCCATATAATCTCTCCATTCCTGTGGCAGGACCGCTGACTCTGTTATTCCTAATGATCTCTCGGGATCCTTTGCTGTCCATTCCCGGTAAAGCTCCCGGATTCTTTCTTCTGCAAGTGAAAGCCTTTCCCAAAGCATCGTTTCACTCATCTATATCTTAACCAAGCCTTTCCTAATCTGTCCAAACAAAAACTGTTTCGCAAATATCTGTAAAATTTTGCTGATATTATATTCCCGCGCATAAGATATATACACCTGCAAACAACGCTGCCGCATTCAACAGCAGTCCTAATATCGGAAAAAACCTATAGCGGTCTTTTTCCGCATTGGCAACCAGACCGATAATCTCTCCGGCAAGCGCCATGATAAAAGCAAGCACTGCAGCCAGACCATACTGCATCCTCGCCGTCATACCGTCGGCGGAAGCCATGCCGTCTAAATAAGACAAATAAATTGCAAGGAACATGGAAACCAGCGCGATCATCCCCAGGACTGCCGACATGATGCCCTTTATTGGATGGCTTTTATTTGTAAATTTATAATTGCCAAGTAACGACATCTTTTTTTCTCCGGAATATCCTGCTCTGCTTAAAACAGAATGTTTCTTCTCTCCGCTAAAAGTCTGGCGCCGGCAACGATCATCACCACGCCGCAGGCAACACCTATGATAATACTGATCACTCCAGTCACAATACCGGCTGTACCGCCAAGGCTCATCGCTTTATATGTCTTTTCCTCCATACCGGTCACCATCCCTTTCCTTCCATATGCTTTCACACTTCCCATGATGCCGCCTCAAACGGCACAAACAATCCTCTTCCCACACTTATTGTGCACCATACTGTGCATAATAATCATCAATTGCGCGCTTAATTGTATCATCGATCAGAATCCTGCCGTTACACTCCCTCTGATATAAATACTCCATCACTTCAGCCATCGTCACGATCGCCGTTACCGGGAATCCATATGTCTCACGGATCTCATCAAAAGCGCTCTTTGTCCCTTTTCCTTTTTCCATACGGTTCAAGGAAACTACCAGCCCCTTGATCTNNCATCCGCCTGCGCCTTGATAATAGGATAAGTCTCTTCCACAGACTTACCTGAGGTCGTAACATCCTCAATCATCACCACACGGTCGCCGTCCTGCAATTTACTGCCAAGCAGGATTCCGGTATCCCCGTGATCCTTCACTTCCTTCCGGT
>DLOP01000017.1:13817-13960 GCA_002478505.1 Lachnospiraceae bacterium UBA7481 | reverse complement strand
GCTCAACGGAATCCCCTTATAAGCTGGTCCAAACAGCACGTCAAAATCCAGTCCAAACTGATCATGGATCGCCTTTGCGTAATATCCGCCCAGGCGGCGCAGCTGGCTGCCGGTCACATATGCACCCGCATTCATAAAAAACG
>DLOP01000017.1:9990-13682 GCA_002478505.1 Lachnospiraceae bacterium UBA7481 | reverse complement strand
CCTGCCAAACATTCCGTTTTAGTTTATCATATTATACGCCTGTTTTCAATTCAGAATTTGTTAAAACAGGAAATATATTGAAAAATAAGATAGTGTGAAAAATGGCGGGGATATCTTCTCCGCCATTTGCTTAAGCCGTCCTATCCGACAGCCTTAGCGCCGCCCTCATGCCGGATATTCCCGGCAGTCTTCTTCGCATCCTTACTGCTTTCCGGCTGCATCCAGCGCATTTTTAATATCAGCTTTCATATCAAGAACCGCCTGTCTGGCAGCGTCCGCATAATTTTCTTCTCCATATTCCGCATATTTTTCCTGCTGATATGNNATTTCAGGATCAGAAGATCGACTGCTGATATGCCGCAATGATGCCTCTGGAAGAATTGATGACCGCGCCCAATCCATCGTCATTGAAGAAATGAACCAGATCCGCGCCTTTTCCACCTTGAGCGCCGTAACCGGGAACTAAAATATATGTCCGTGGCATCAGCTTCCGCAGTATCCTGCCCTGTTCCGGATAGGTTGCGCCAACTACCGCGCCGACATAACTGTACCCGTCTCCCATCAGGTCTTCTCCCCAGGCAGCCACCTTTTCTCCTACCAACTCATAGAGTGGTCTGCCGTCGATCTTCTGATCCTGAAATTCCCCACTGCTCGGATTAGAGGTCTTCACCAGGATAAAGATACCTCTCTTTTCCTGCCGGCATACATCAATAAACGGTTTTACACCATCACTTCCCAGATAAGGATTCACCGTTGCAAAATCTTCTTCAAATCCCCTAAAATCCGTTCCGCCGATCGTTACCTTGCCAAGATGCCCTACTGCATATGCTTCCGACGTGGAGCCGATATCGCCGCGCTTGATATCGCAGATAACAACCAGACCCTTTTCTTTACAATACTGAATCGTCTTCTGGTATGCGATCAGTCCCGGTATGCCAAACTGTTCATACATCGCGATCTGCGGCTTCACCGCCGGCACCAGATCCGCTACGGCATCTACGATTCCCCTGTTATACTCCATGATCGCCTGCGCCACGCCTTCCGGATTCTCGCCGTACTCCTTATACGCCTTCTCCAAAAGATGCTTCGGAATCAGCTTTAACGTCGGATCCAACCCTACCACGATAGGCGCGCCGGTCTTTTTTATCTTTGCAATCAATTCATTTATCATATTCTTTTCTCCGCATAACATCATTCGAACAAAGCCTTATGCTTATGTATAGGCATAGGCCTATGCTTATGTATAGGTATAGGTATATACATATACCTATACATTGACTAACGCCGTCTCTTCAACATACTTCCGTATTGCCGGCGCTCCCACATACTTATGGCTCTGCCCCTTATTGACCCGGACCAGCGTCGGCGCCTGACGCACTTTATATTTGAGGGCAAGCTCCGCATTTTCCTCCGCATCCATGACAATATAATTCATGCTCCCCAGGTACTCTTTTGCCAGTTTACAATTCGGACAGGTCTTTGTCGTAAAGAGATATCTGATCTCCTCCGGTTCCTCTACAGAGATTACCTCATTCTCCTCATCAATATTGGAAAGCGTCACGATCGCACTGGACGGCTTCTTTAAGCAGGAATTTGCGATGTCATATTCCTTGCGGTTTGCATATTCCTGAAGTTTTCCGTCATTCCAGTTCTGTACCGGTCTGTAATATCCTGTGATACGGCTGTAAATCTCTGTCTTAGCTCCGCAATGCGGACAGCTTTTCATCTCACCTGCAAGATAGCCATGCTCTTTACAGATGGAATACGTCGGGGAAAGGGTGTAATACGGCAGCTTATAATTCTCCGCGATCGTACGCACCAGCTTCGCCGCCGCTTTCCAATCCGGCAGCTTCTCTCCCAGAAAAGCATGGAATACCGTTCCGGACGTATATAATGTCTGAAGTTCATCCTGAATATCCAGCGCATCAAAAATATCCGCTGTATATCCTACCGGCAGATGCGAGGAATTGGTGTAATACGGTACATCCCCTTCATTGCCCGCAGTCCTGATCTGTGGCCACTTCTTTTTATCATGCTTTGCCAGACGATAGGTCGTACTTTCCGCCGGCGTTGCCTCCAGATTATAAAGATCCCCATACTGTTCCTGATAATCAGACAGGCGCTCCCTCATATGATTCAACACTTCTTTCGAAAAATCCTGTGTCTTTTTAGAGGTCATATCTTCCCTTAACCAGTTTGCATTTAATCCCACCTCATTCATGCCGATCAGACCAATCGTGGAAAAATGATTATCAAAGCTGCCAAGATACCTCTTAGTATAAGGATAAAGTCCTTCGTTTAACAGCTTGGAGATCACTCCCCGTTTGATCTTTAAACTTCTTGCCGCAATATCCATCATACGGTTTAACCGCTTATAGAAATCATCCTTGCTGGAAGAAAGATAAGCGATCCTCGGCATATTGATCGTAACAACTCCCACGGAACCTGTACTCTCGCCGGAGCCAAAGAATCCGCCGGTTTTCTTTCTAAGTTCCCTAAGATCCAGTCTTAATCTGCAGCACATGGAACGTACATCGCTGGGCTCCATATCGGAATTGATATAGTTTGAGAAATACGGCGTACCATATTTGGACGTCATCTCAAACAGCAAACGGTTATTCTCCGTATCGGACCAGTCAAAATCATTGGTGATAGAGTAAGTCGGGATCGGATACTGGAAACCTCTGCCATTAGCATCTCCTTCGATCATCGTCTCAATAAAGGCCTTGTTGATCATATCCATCTCAGCCTTACATTCCTTATACTTAAAATCCATCTCTTTGCCGCCGACTACCGCCGGAAGCTCCGCCAGATCGTTCGGCACGGTCCAGTCCAGCGTAATATTGGAAAACGGCGCCTGCGTACCCCAACGGCTCGGCGTATTCACGCCATAGACAAATGCCTCGATACATTTTTTCACTTCCGGATAACTCAAATGATCCACCTTAACAAACGGCGCCAGATACGTATCAAAGGAAGAGAACGCCTGCGCTCCTGCCCATTCATTCTGCATAATGCCTAAGAAGTTGACCATCTGGTTACATAATACCGATAAGTGCGCTGCCGGAGCCGAAGTGATCTTACCGGTGATTCCGCCCAGACCTTCCTTGATCAGCTGCTTTAAAGACCAGCCTGCGCAGTATCCTGTCAGCATGGAAAGATCGTGGATATGAATGTCCGCATTTCTGTGTGCTTCCGCAATCTCCTCGTCATAAATCTCAGACAGCCAGTAGTTCGCCGTTACTGCCCCGGAATTGCTGAGGATCAGTCCGCCTACCGAATATGTCACTGTGGAATTTTCTTTCACGCGCCAGTCTTCTACTTTTACATAACTGTTGACTACATCTTTATAATCAAGAATGGTCGATTTCATCGAACGCATCTTTTCTCTCTGCTTACGATACAGGATATATGCTTTCGCCACATCCGTATATCCCGCCTGCTCCAGCACCTTCTCTACGCTGTCCTGCACGTCCTCTACATGGACTGCACCTTCTTTGATCTTATCCTGAAAATCCGCCGTTACGCGTATCGACAGCAAATCAATGATATCATTATTATACTGCTTTTCAACCGCATTGAACGCCTTCATGATCGCATCATTGATCTTTGTCAATGTGAAATCCGCTTTTTCTCCATCTCTCTTGATTACATAGAACATTTATAATTGCTCCCTTCCTCTCATGTCTTTG
>DLOP01000017.1:5713-9938 GCA_002478505.1 Lachnospiraceae bacterium UBA7481 | reverse complement strand
GCTGCAAGTCTCAATATCTAGTTCACATAATCTGGCGTCCTCGTTTACATAACTAACTTTTTTGCGGGCATGAACCCATTGTATCAAAGACTTTTATAAAAGTCAACCAGAAAACTACAATATATTATGTTGACTCATTTGCCCATATACTACATATTGTATCTTTTTCTATCTGCCGCCGTTTCCGAAAAACCGCTTTACCACGCCTTTTTTAATCATTTCCCTGTCAAAAAAGAGACTGCCCGCAGCCTCTTTTTGTAAATTTTTTTCTACATTTTAAACAAAATGCGTTCTATCTTGTTGTTAAAAATGCATATTCTTTTTCCAGTTCCTCATTGGACGGATAAATAGCCAGATACTCCTCCATACGCTGCGCCGCCATATCAAATTCATACATATATTCATAGCAGGCGATCTCATTCAGCTTCAGCGTCTGAAGACACGTATTGTTTTCTTTGATTTCGATTCCTCTCTGAAACGCCGAAAGAGCCGCTGCGTAATTGCCCTGTTCCACATAGCAGAGTCCCATCTGATTATAGATCTCCGGATTGGGCGACTCGCTGACATAGGCGTCATATACCACAGCTGCATACTCGTAAAATCCCTGCAGCTTATAACACTCCCCAAGCAGCGTGATCAGCTTTTCGTCCGCGTTTCCCTGCTGGCGTACATGCTCCAGATAATTGCAGGCCTTCTGGTACTCTCCATTATAATAAGCAAGACGTCCCTTATCATACTCGCCGAATCCCTGACTGTCCGCCAGAAGGACCTGATCCAGATATCCCTGCGCCTGGGCATCATACCCATGCTCCTTCAGGCAGTCATAAACATCCAAATAGACGCTGTAATTTTTTTTGTCAATCTCCACAGCCTGATTAAAATCTAATATTGCGGCATCCACATCCTGTAGATACAGCTTCATGGATCCCCGAAGAAAATATGCATTCGTATCTTTCGGACGCATCTCTATGATCGCGTCATAGATGGAGATCGCCGCGTCATATTCCTCCATTTTATAATAAGCGATGGCCATATAATAGTTAATGTCGTATTCCATCTCTCCCGGAAACATACCGGCATAGGAAAGCGCCTTATCAAAAGCGTCTACCGCTGCCTCATAGTCTCCGATCCCCATATAGGCAAGCCCCGCGCCCCTGTAATTCTCTTCCAGATTTTCCTTGGCAAGAATCGCCTGTTCAAAACTTGCGATCGCCGCCTTATAATCCTGCTGCATTAGAAATGTCATGCCGTTATCCGTCAGCGATGCATCCTTCCTACCGCATCCGCATATGATCGCGCTTGTCAGAAATATACCTATAAAAAATCCCAATTTTTTCAATTTTTTCTTCCCTTTCTCTGTCCTTTTGCCGGCTCCATGACCGCAACAATCAGACTACGCTCCCGGATACACAGCTCCGTCCCGCTGTTCCAATCCGTTCCCTTTTGATAATCCGCTTCCTTTTTATGTGGAAGCGCTGTGTTCATCACCACCTGCCAGCAGCAATCATCCGGTAACTCCGGCAACACGATCTGATGCGGCTCCCAATGGGTATTGATGCCCACATAGACCACATCATCCCGTCCGTCATCCTCTGTCCGTCCCGCATACATAATGCCGATCACCCGCGTCTCATCATCACAATAATCATTCCAGGGGTGTCCATTATGGAAACTGACATCCGGCAGTCCGCATACCGCCGCCTTACCTTCCCCTTTTACCACCGGATGTTCTTTACGGAACCTGATCATATATCTGCAGAATTCGAACATCTCCTGATACCGGTCTTTTCTGTTCCAGTCCAGCCATGAGATCTCATTATCCTGACAGTATGCATTGTTATTGCCAAACTGCGTATTGCAGAATTCATCTCCGCTTAAAAACATGGCACAGCCCCGGCTCAGCATCAATGCGGCAAATGCATTTTTCCTGAGACGGTTTCTCAAGGATAACACTGACTCCTCCTCCGTCTCGCCTTCCACGCCGCAGTTCCAGCTGCGGTTATGGTTCTCCCCGTCGGTATTGTTCCAGCCGTTTTCCTTATTATGTTTCTCATTATAAGCGTAAAGATCATACAATGTAAAGCCGTCATGACAATTCAAAAAATTAACGCTGGCGTTTTCCCTGCCGCCGGCAGCATAGATATCTTTAGAACCGGTCATCCTCTGCAGCGCTGCCCAGGCAAAACCACTGTCTCCCTTTAAAAAACTCCTCATATCATCCCGGTATCTGCCGTTCCATTCCGCCCACCGGTTCCAGGAAGGAAAGCTTCCCACCTGATAGAGCCCTCCGGCATCCCATGCTTCTGCAATCAGCTTGACCCCGCCAAGGATCGGATCAAAGGCCAGATTCTGCAGGACAGGCGGCTTACTCATGGGACTTCCGTCCTCGCTTCTTCCCAGAATGCTTGCCAGATCGAACCGGAAGCCATCCACTCTGTATTCGATGACCCAGTAACGCAGACAACCCAAGATAAACTGCTGGACGATCGGATGATTGCAATTGACCACATTACCGCATCCGCTGAAATTATAATATTTTCCATCCGGCGTCAGCATATAATAAATATTATTGTCGATCCCTTTAAAAGAAAAGAAGGGTCCCTGTTCATTTCCCTCGGCAGTATGGTTAAATACAACGTCCAGGATCACTTCGATCCCGTGACTCTTTAACTCCTTGATCACCTGTTTGAGTTCATCACCTTCGTGGTTATATTCCGTAGCAGCCGTATAACCGGTATTCGGTGCATAAAAACTGACGGTATTATATCCCCAGTAATTATAAAGCTGCTTGCCGTCTACCACCCGGTTGCCATCAAGTTCATCAAATTCAAAAATCGGCATCAACTCTACCGCATTGACTCCAAGCTCCAATAAATAGGGAATCTTTTCTTTGATTGCTTCAAAGGTACCCGGATGCTTCACTCCGGACGACGGATGTTTTGTGAAACCCCGCACATGCATTTCATAGATGATCATATCCTTAAATGCATGTCCCGGCCGTTTGCAGTCTTCCCAGTCAAAACCGGTATTGACCACTCTGGCTTTATAAACAAAATTTTCCTCTTTTGTTTTTCCCCAAACACTCTGATTCGTCACAGCCTTCGCATAAGGATCTAAAATAACTTTATTCTTATCAAACAAAAGCCCCCTTGACTCATCATACGGACCGTCAAAACTATAAGCATATTCAAATTCTGTAATATCCAACCCGTACACGATCATGGAAAAGGTATGCCCTACCCGGAAAGAATTCGGAAACGGCAGTCTGGCATAGGGTTCTTTTCCTTCCCTGTGATATAACAGCAGCGTACAGGAAGTTGCCCCAATGGAATGCACCGTAAAACAGACGCCTTCATTGATACGCATTGCGCCATTGGTCTGATAGAGACCGGGACGTACTTTAAAGCCGTTGATCTCTGTAGTCGGCTTCAAGCGCTTTCTCTGGTTCGCTATCGTCTTAAAATCACTCTTATTCATATACCGGTTTTCCTTGTTCTTATTTAATGCTTTTATTTTATCGAATATTAATAGAAAATGCAAGACCGGCTTCTCCTCCGGTGCAAAACAAAAAAATCTTCAGTAAAACCGAAGATTTCCATAGTAAAATCTTTGCGTGCAATAGCACGAAAGCTGGGCTAGCTGGATTCGAACCAGCGAATGCAGGGATCAAAACCCTGTGCCTTACCGCTTGGCGATAGCCCAGTAGAAGGTGGATAGAGGGACTCGAACCCTCGGTCTCCAGAACCACAATCTGGCGCGTTAACCAACTACGCCATACCCACCATAGAAATCAGGACTATCCAACATGTCACAAGACCTTCATAAAGTATCGTTCTTATGACAAGCGTGCCCAAAGGGATTCGAACCCCCGACCCACGGCTTAGAAGGCCGTTGCTCTATCCAGCTGAGCTATGGACAAGCTAGCCCAGCTTTTGTACTATTCCACATAAAGATGTTTCTATGGAGATCTTCGGTTCTGCCGGAGATTTTTATTTTACCCGTGTCTTGCATTTTCTATTAATATTATCCGGCATGTCATAAGAACATTATAAGACATCGTTCTGATGACAAGCGTGCCCAAAGGGANNCACGCTCTGACACAAGTGCCATTATCTCAAAAAATACGCTCCTTGTCAAGCGGTTTCCCCAAAACATTTTCCCATACTAAATTCTTGTATTTGCCATGGGGTCACACAATTGACTCCTTCATCCTCCGTTTTTGCTC
>DLOP01000017.1:0-5568 GCA_002478505.1 Lachnospiraceae bacterium UBA7481 | reverse complement strand
AGCATGTGGTCAGTGTGAAGGACAGCAACAAATTCATCGCCGCCATATCTGCCGCAAAAGCCTTCCTCCCCGAAGACTTCCCTGATGATCTGTGCAACTGAAGAAATCAGGCGGTCGCCTATGTCATGACCATATTGGTCATTTGCAATTTTTAAATTATTCACGTCAAAAAAGAAAACAGTAAAGTCCTTTTTCTTTTTCAGTTCTTCAAAATAATCCAGGCATCTGCGCCGGTTCGCAATCCCGGTCATGCCATCTAAATATGCCATCTGCTCTAACTGCTGCTTCTCCTTCACACTGACCACATGCTCTAAAACGTGCAGAACATAGCTAATCAACATAACAACCAGAAAGACATAAAGCCCCAGCGAGGTAATAGACTCAGTATTCATATCTATGTAAAACATCCCATTTTTTTCCACATAAAACAGCAGCATGTCAGACATGGCAAAAAATACGTATAGGATAACGCCAAACCGGATGAGCAGCCGTTTATTATCGCCCCGGCTGCGCACAAATATAAACTCTAACAAAATGGCAACCGCTACTATCGCAATCAGCACATGCACTATCTTTAAAAACCTGCAATAGTGGTATTGCTCTGTGGTGAAATTCAGCACCGTAGTCACCCCGAAAACCGTTATCAGCACACCCGCCAAAAGTTTCATTGTCTTCTGAAACAGCTTATTCGGCTCCACATAGCATAAAAACATACAAAACGGCGCCGGTGCAAAGAAAATCCCTACATACTCCGCCAGTCCGCAGAAGGTGACATTATTTGAAATAACATAAAACATCCTTTCATAGCCCATCTGCCACATCATCAGTCCAACACAAAAGCTCGACAGGTACAAGCCCTGCATTTTAATATCGCCGCCCCCGCCCCAACAGAGCAAAACAAAGAACATGCCGGCAAATACCACCAGCACTGACATGGACAAAAGATAGGAGGCGGCATTGTCTCCCAGCAAAAACTGTATCTTGTTTTTTGCCTCACAGACCATGACAGTATTCAGCTTGGAAAAGTCGGTATAGTCCACAACCGTACATTCCAGAGTGAGCGCATCTCCCCAAGCCGCATCCGGCACATCCGCACAGATCAGAACATTGCCGATGGCACGTCCTTTCTCACTCTCATTATTCCCATAGCTGTAGAGGACCTCTCCCTGATAAGACAACTCCACCGCACACTGGTAAACGCTGCAAAACAAAACCGCATTGGATATTTTCTTTTCCGCCGGCAGCGGAATCGTCACAATGATCCGGTCACCTTTTGCTGATGTTTCAAAATAATTGCTATCATAGCGTTCCACTGTCCCATCTGCCCGCTCCACCTCTGTTGACACATAGGAATCCAAAATAAAACCTTCCCCTCTGTCGCTTTCCGTCAGTTTGGAAACAACCATGGAAAAGATGATTAAAAGCAGAATTAGCATCCCGATCAATTCAAATAGATATTTTTTTGACATTTTTTCTGCCCATTTCTTTTCAATCAGATTAATGAGATTTACCACAGCCACAACGGCATTGACGGCTACCGCCCATACCAGACGCGGACGGCAGCATAGGAAAAGTAGGAAACCTGACCACTACAGCTCTACAGATCAACGCTGCCCGTAACCTTGCCTCCGTTTGCAACGTAATATGCTTTACCGTCCTCCGGTTTTATGTATAAGTCGATGCTCTTTAATGCGTCTTTATTCCCTTTTTTATAATCCTTTACCGCTTTGTCCATCACCTTATCCATATTGTACTGGCTTGCGTTCACTTCCAGATATACCGACTTTTTCTCTGTCATAATTACCTCCATACTACTACTGATTTCCAAAAACAACTCATCTTGCTACTCCCCATTATTGTAAGGGAAGAAACTTCCTCTGTCAACCATTTCTATCTCCGGTTTTTTGCAGTTTTTTGCAGCGTAACTATCTTCAGGCTCAAGCACCGGGTCCTAATGCTTTCTAAGCTCAGCCATAGCGCCATAATGTAAAATATCAAATTCCTCAGGAGCAATCTCTTCAAGAAGTTTCCTATGTTCTTGTTCCCACATCGCAATCTCTTGATCGGTAAGCGAGGCGCCAATCCCGCGACATGCTTTCATTCTTCCGTTCCAACTGTCACGGGTAAACGGTACTTTTAACATAAATTCTTCATGATACACAAGTTCAAATTTCTCTTTGTAGCAATCAGGTATAAAGATTTGATGCATAGTTTCTCCGGCACCACTCCAATTGGAATTGTACTTTAATACAAGCTTTTCGCTGGCTCCCGCAATCTTATCCTCAAAAGGCAGCCATGCCATGAACAAAACAAGAATACTTCCCCCTTGTTTCAGCATACGCCAAAGTTTAGGCATAACGGTTTCATGGTCAAAATACCAAAAACATTGACATGCCGTAATGACATCAAAAGAATTGTCAGGAAAATCAATATCCTCTGTGGATACGGCATAATACTCTATATTCATATCTTTGGAAAGAATTTTGGCTTGCTCAATCTGGTTTTCTGAAATATCCGCAGCTATCCACTTTGCTCCATACGGATACATATTTCTGGGAAGAACACCTGTCCCTGTTCCAAGATCAAGAACAACTTGCCCGTCTATGCACAAATTACGGTCAACGATTTTTTGATAGAATTCCTGCGGATAGATGTCACGAAACTTTGCATAATCTAAAGATGTTTTCCCCCAATCAAAGGGTTTACCGCTATCTATATTTTTATCAATGATATTCATAATATATCCTCCAAAATTTACTTCTCCTAAACATCAACACCAATCTACATCCTTTCCGGTGCTTCAAACCCCAGAAGTTCAATACAGGTCTCCATGATCCTGAGTGCATTCTTAAGCAGGGCAATATAACCGGCCTGCTTTCTCTGGTCTTCCTCTGTAAGTATTTTGATTGCATGATAAAAGGAATTGATATCATTAGCCACCTGATAGATGAATGCGCATACCTTATGGGGCGCCCTTTCTTCACTGGCTTCCTCCAGCATGGCGTTAAATCCTGCCAGAGCCATCATCAGTTCTTTCTCAACCTTGGAAGATGGTTCTATACAGGAACCCTCATCAGGATTGCCGCCCGCCTCCCGGTATTTATTCAGAATCGATTTCATCCTTACCATGGTATAAAGAATATATGGTCCCGTATCTCCTTCAAAGGAAGTAAACCGTTCAACGTCAAAAATATAATCTTTCGCTGCCTGATTAGACAGATCTCCATATTTGACAGCCGCCAGCGCTACCATCGAAGCCGTATTCTCTGCTTCTTCCTCCGGCAGTTCCTTATTCTCCCTGATCTTTTCATACATCTGGTCTTTGATCTGCTTCAAAAGGTATTCCAGACGCAGCACTCCGCCGTCCCTGGTCTTAAAAGGCTTTCCGTCAGGACCGTTCATGGTGCCGAATCCAATAAACTGCAATGCCGTTTCGTCCCGTACGATTCCTGTTTTTCTTGCACAGCGGAATACCTGTTCAAAATGCAGCTCCTGCCGCTTATCCACCACATATACAATGGCATCCGGCTGATAATCACGTTCTCTTTGGATGATCGTAGCAAGATCCGTTGTTTCATAATTGGCCGCACCGTCTGATTTTAAGATAATACAGGGCGGCAGTTCTTTTTTATCCGTCTCTTTACGGATATCGACCACAAGCGCGCCATCACTAAGATATGCATGTCCTTCCTCTTTCATCTTACGGACCATATCCGGAATCAGATCATCCACATCAGATTCCCCATTCCAGAGATCAAAATGGACATCCAGATTTTCATAATTTTTCTTCAGATCGTTTACCGACACCTTCAGGATCTGCTTCCATAAAGCCCTGTAGCCACGCAGACCGTTCTGCAGCTGGGCCGTCGCCTCCAGCGCCTGTGCCTTATATTCCTCATCAACTTTACATTTTCCGCTGGCATAAGGGTAGATCTCCTCCAGTTCCGCAATGGTAAACGGCGCTTCTTCGGGATACTCTCCCTCATAGGATTCATCAAAATAGCAAAGCTGCGGCTTTCTCGCTTTCAGCTCCGTGATGATCTGCCCCATAGGAAGTCCCCAGTCCCCCAGATGAACGTCTCCTATAACCTTGTGTCCTGCATAACGGACGATCCGCTTAATGCTTTCCCCGATGATTGCCGGGCGCAGATGCCCCACATGAAGCGGCTTTGCCACGTTCGGTCCGCCATAATCCAATACCATAGTCTGCGGTGTTTCCGGCTTCTCCACACCGTATTTTTCCTGCTTCATCATTTCACTGAAATAATTTAAAACAAAGCTGTCACGCAGAGTCAGATTTAAAAATCCCGGCATCACAGCCTCAACCGACTGAAAGATTTCCGAACTGCCAAGCTTTCCGGCTACCTCCTCTGCAATGGCAAAGGGTGCCTTCTTATATTTTTTTGCTGCCGCCATTGCCCCGTTGCATTGATATTCGCAGAGATCCGGACGGTTGCTTAGGGTAACCCTTCCCAGAGCGGGGTCATATCCCGCAGCTTCAAATGCGCGCCTCATTTCTTCCGATATTCTGTCAATAAATTTTTCCATTCCTGTAACCTTGCCTTTCTTCTATTCTTCTGTTCCGGATACCGTGCCTATCCGTTCTATTCTTTCGTTTTAGATACCGTTTCTGTCCTATCCGCCTGCTTTGTCTCTGCGTTCCGATGCCCTGTGGCGTTATTACGCCCTGTGACGTTATCACGTCGTAAGGCTTCTTCCCGCTCTTTTCTGGAATACTCGCAGCCGCAGTAATCCTGGCGGTACAGATGATACTCTCTGGACAGTTCAATAGAGCGTTGATAGCCATTCTTTTTTTTGAAATCAGACGGCAGAAAGGATACTCCATATTTCTGCCCCATCCGGTTTCCGATCTCATTCAGCATATCTGCATTTTTTAACGGACTGATGGTTAACGTTGTGGTAAAGTAATCAAAAGAATTCCCGGCTGCGTAGGAAGCGCTCTTAGATAACCGAAGCGTAAAACATCTCTGACAACGCTCTCCACCTTCGGGACATTCTTCCAAGCCTTCCGCCGCCTTCAGAAAACATTCCGGTTCATATGGACCTTCCACCAGATGAATATCCCACTGATGCTCCCGGTTCATCGTGTCAATCATCCGTTTCAGTTCTCCGATCCGCTTATCGTATTCCTCCCGTTTTGTAATATTGGGATTATAATAATAGACCCAGATATCGAAATAAGGAAAAAGATACTCTAAAACATAGCTGCTGCAGGGTGCGCAGCAGCTATGAAGCAGCAAACGTTTTTTTGTCGTCAGTTCTTCTATGATAGCATCCAGACGTTTTTGATAGTTTGGCCTATTTGCCTTGTACTGTCCTTCCATATACCAAATATCCTTTTATGCCATTAAAACATTGTATTCGATCCACAGTAGAGCGCGATGTATTCCTCCTCGGGAAGTGGCTTTGAGAAATAAAATCCCTGCACCATACGACAGCCTAGGGCTTTCAATATACTCACCTGTTCTTCCGTCTCAACCCCTTCGCACAGCACTTCCATGCCAATCCCACTGGATAACTCCACAATCTTTTGCAGGATCCATCTGT
>DLOP01000179.1:5490-7852 GCA_002478505.1 Lachnospiraceae bacterium UBA7481 | reverse complement strand
TGTGCGAAGTTTGAGTTATTATAATAACAAACGGATCAAGGCAAAACTAAAAGGACTGAGTCCTGTGCAATACAGGATTCAATCCTCATCAGTTACATAGCTATCAGTTTTTGTCTAACTTTTTGGGGTCAGATCATTGCAAAACTGTACTGTTATAATATAAATTGCTATAATTTCCCTCTATTCCATTCATGATTCAATCCCCCTATGGCAAAGTCAACCCGTTTCCATATATTCTATATGCGCTTTTTTCACATATCTGATAAGGTATATATCGGCTGATTTTGTTCCAAAACCAATAGGGCATTCCCAAATCATTTCTATTCTGCAAGTCTGGCTGTTCCATACGACGCCGGCGTGGACCAGCATGTATTGGTAGTGTCATACCAATTCAACATTCCAAGCCTATTTCCGGCCTTGCAGTCATTAATCTGCACTTCAAATCCGATAAGCATATCCGGCTGTACCTGAATCTCCGTCCACTCTATGGCTATTTCAATCATATACCCGTCTTCTGTCTTTACTGTTTCGGAGGTAATATATTCCTCTTTACATTCGCTTCCGTTAAAGGAATGCACGTTTTCACAGTTAACGCGGTACTGCTTATCGTCCACCTTATAGCCTTCCGCCTTGTCATTATTCTCGTCAATAAACACCTCTACGGAATCTCTTGTATGTACCTCGGAACCTGATACATCCAGATTAGGGTCTGTAACCTTTATCAATACATAAAGGGCTTTTTCATCCCAGAGCACCTTTGCCGTAGCTGACGCTTCCGGCTGCCCCTCTTCTGCAGTTACCACTGTCAGCTCCAGCTCCTGAGCCTTCTCCCATTCGCCTTCCTCGACTCCGTCCACAGTTATTGTTCCCTTATAAATCGTAGCAAAAGGTTTTAAAACAAGCCTTCCATAGGATTCCCTGCTGTTATCCTGGTCATTATTTGTATCATTCCATGAAAGAAGCTTTCCGCCGTCATTTACCCGGATATCGAACTCGATTTCCTCAAATGCTTCCAGGTCCTCCTTGTCAAAAAATACTGTCACTTCATAACCTTTATCCCCGGAAGTTCCTTCTGCTCTGGAAACCGTGGTAACCTGCACATCCTCCATTCCTTTGCCTTCTGTCATTCCGGCATAAACCGTTATGCCGTCTTCTGCATCATCCTGTCCGTCCTTTACCTGAATCCGGACGCCCAGACCTTTTTCGTTCCATATGGGCTGGAATTTAACTTGCGTATCTCCGTCCCCGAATACGGTTTCCTTTACTCCTTCATAATCCTCCATATGTGACACCTGAAGATTCTGAATCAGGGGTTTCAACTGCGTAGCATCCACAAATGCCCAGAACGCAGGCTTCTTTTCATATTCAGCATCGAAAAGCAGCGGACACTGCGCTCTTGTACCGTCAGCAGAGCCTCCTACGGAGTTTGCATCCTGTAACCAGGAATGGCCGTCATCCGTTCCCCAGAATACGATTGCCGTTATGGGGATATTTTCTTCATTTTTCAATCTTATTACCGTATCGTACAAGGATTTGAATACATACGCCTGTTTCTGGTATTCCTCTTCCGTTGCAACGCCGTCATAGTCCGTGCTGGACTTCAGATCCAGCTCCGTAATCTGTATCTCATCTACCAAGGCTGCATATTTTTTTGCACTCTCCTCAAACTCGGAAGCGGAGAAATTCATGTCATAATGTCCCTGCATTCCCATACCGTCAATTCTGGCTTCGGGATTGGATTTGATCTGCTGAATCAGGGTGCATATACCATCCGCTTTTTTAGCATTGGTATCGTTATAGTCATTATAAAAGAGCTTTACATCCCTGGGCGCATACTTATTGGCATATACAAAAGCCTGCTCCACATAGTCGAAGGAGTTAAATATTTTAAACCACGAGGATTCTGTCCTCATCCCGCCGTCTGTGTCATTTACCGCTTCATTTACCACATCCCATGCGTAAATCATTCCCTTGAATTCACTGCCTTCGCCGTCGTAATGCTCCATGACCTGCATGATGTAATTTTCCATTCTGGAAAGCATTACATCCTTGGAAACATAAGGCTTGCTCTCATTATAATCCTCATGGAAAAACCATTCCGGCGTCTGGGAATGCCATACCAGCACATGCCCTCTTACAGATATTTTCTTCTCATCCATTCCCACCGTGTCATTATATGCCTTAATCTGTCTTAGAATCGTATCCGAAACACTAAAATCCAAAATCGGGAAACCATCCTCCCCGATATTGGGCGTGCGTCCTAAAAGAGATTCCGGTTTCATCTCATTCTCCATGGTCACACTGTTAAACTGGGATTCTACAAGGTTCATCCTCGCCTCATCTCCTATGGCTGCCATAGGGA
>DLOP01000179.1:0-5421 GCA_002478505.1 Lachnospiraceae bacterium UBA7481 | reverse complement strand
CCGCCCTCTAAATCCTGAGATGCTTCCACGTTATCTTCCGCGGCTTGTTCTCCATTGGAGCATCCCGCCATGGCAATTGACAATCCAAGCACTGCCAGACCGACGGAAAGTTTCATGATCTTATCCTTTTTTTTCATTTCCTGTCTCCTTCTTAATTTACTGCGGCACGTATGCCCAACGCACTGCTGCCACCTTTCATTTTATGTGAAAAACATAAACTCTTCTTTACAACTATTGCTATAGCAATAGTTGATTGTTGCTAATTAGCAGGAATTTAGGTTTACATAACTATTCTTCCATCATCTTATTTTTATATAAGTCAAACAGCCGTTTTGCCACATCCTTTTTGTTTTGTGGATGAAGCTCATTATACTGACCCAGGTCACAGATTTCCGCAAGATATACGTTTTCCATTCTCTTTACGGCTTCGTGCTGGGCTTTTCTGACTTCCGTAAAGGGGGCGTCAACATAGTCCGGTCCTAGATCTATACTATAAAAGTGGACACGATAAGTAACTATGTATTACAATAAATCAGACACCCAAAAGGAGGTACCCACATGTCCACAAACAAACACGGAACCAGGTATGACGAAGAGTTCAAACGTACGCTCGTCAACCTTTATCAAAATGGCAGCAAATCGCAGACTGCCCTTTGCAAAGAATATGGCGTTTCCATTAATGCTCTCAGCAGATGGATTAAGCAATACTCTACTGTAGAAGTTGATAATGGTGAAGTTTTAACTGCTCTACAGGTAAAAGAACTCCAAAAGCGAAATGCACAACTTGAGGAGGAAAACCTGATACTAAAAAAAGCGATTGCCATCTTCACGCCACACTCCAACAACGATTAGAGGCTGTTCATAAGCTTCGCTTCCAGCATGACATTAAACTTCTCTGCAAAGTCTTAGGTGTCAACAGAAGCACTTATTACAAGCATTATAGGTCAGAACCAGCTGTACGTACAAGACAAAATCAGGAGATTGCAAAAACGGTTCTGCAAATCTATGCTGACTATAACAAACGTCTGGGTGCTTACAAAATCGCTTATGTTCTACAGCGTGATTATGGCATTCACATCAGCGTCGGGCGAGTGTACCGATTGATGAAAATCCTTCAACTACCTAGAATGTCAACCGATTAGCCATACCATAACTATAAACATAATGATAATGGCGAGTGCGCCAACCATCTCCACCAGAAATTTAATCAAAAATCTCCAGATCTGGTTTGGGCTAGTGATTATACATACATTAAAGCGGCTGGCAAATGGTATTATCTATGTATTGTAATGGATTTATTTTCCCGCAGGGTCTATCCTACAACAGCAATAACCTTTCCGGCTTTCAAAATACAGGCAACCTTCTTCCCTTCTTCTATTAATGTTGCCCTGCTGTCAAGGATGTTCTTATTTGCATTATCCGGCAATTCCAGCAATACCTTGTATTCCCCTTCATATGTCTCATTGAGATGCCCTATAAATATCTGTTCCAATTCCTCTATGCTTATCTCTTTTGCAGGCAACCATGAAAACACATCTAAAACTTTCATCCTATCATTTTTCCTTGTGTTAGTTTTTCACTCTGGTCAACTCTCCGACAAACGAGAATTTATTTTATTGCCGTCACATTTATTCTTCGGAATGTTTCAAAGCAGGTTCCGTCCTTCTGCTTTGTTTTTTCAACCATCAGTTGTATAACTTCCCTCCGAAAGGACTCTTTCATATTGTCTGGTATACATTTAATAAATGGTACAATACTTGGCTGATCTATCCACTTTATCATTTCACCAGTATCAGAAAAATACCTGTCCTTATTTTCCTCTACTATTTCAATCTTTGAAAATCCAACTGGTTCAATCAGTGCTTTATACTGCTCTTTTGATGGCATAAACCACGGCCATATAAAACCATTAAAATAAGGAGCATATTGTTTATCCCTCATTTTCATGCGCACCACATCATAAAATGCCGCACAAGTACCATCCCCCGCAAAGTTCCAATGAATACTTCCGCCTTGCTTTAATGCACGAAATGAATGGTTCAATAATAATGAATGATTCAAAACCCAGTGTAATGCCGCATTGGAAAAGATAATATCAAATTCGTCTGAAAAATCCATATCATTTATATCTATCTGCACAAATGACAAATTATCACATTCTAATTTTTTCGCTGTTTGTAACATCCCATAAGACGCATCTATTCCGATAACCTTTCCTTGCGGGACAAGCTTCGCAATCTGCTCAGATAAAACACCATCTCCACATCCCAAATCTAATACAACCTCATTACCACATAAATGCAACTGGGAAATTAAATTATTTCCCCATTCTTTTTGATGCTTTGAAGCCTGTTTATATTTTTCGCCATCAAACTCATATACTGCCATTTCTCTATTTTTCCTCCAACAATCCCGATTTCCCGTTTTACACTTTTCTAAATACACAAATCTTAATTCATTTGTAATTTGCTTTTCATCAAAAATTTTATATCCTAACTGTTCATACAGCATTATATTCTTTTTGCTTTTAGTGCTTGTAAAAAGTTCATATCTTTGCCCTGGATATGCTTTTTCTATTTCAAGAAGAAGTTTTGTTCCAATTCCTTGCCGTTGCTTTTCTGGATGAACCATCAATTTTCCGATATAGACTGTTCCATTATCACTATAAGCTCTTACAGAACCTATAATAACATTATTTTCATCTAATGCTTTTAAAATAAGACCTTTTTGATATTCATTTTTCAAATCAGATAAAGTCTGTTTCAATGGAGGGATATTGGAATTATTAAAAAGTTTTGCTTCACTTTGATATGCCAAATACTGCAAATCAAGTATTTTGTGTAAATCCTCTTTTTCTGCTTTTTCTATAATCATCTCTTTTTCCCTCTTTTAAATTTCAATTTATGTGAGAACACAACAGGGCATTATCTGCCCCGATGTTTCTCTTTTTTCTTTTGCTGTTTCAGTTCAAACATTCGCTTGGATTCAGCCAGTTTCCGCTCTCGGCTTTTCACTTTACGTTCCTGTTTGTTCTGCTCCTGCTGTAATTTCAAAGCCTGCTGCGATTTTGTACCAATCCCCGTGTCCCGCAATTGTTTTCTTACGTCACGCTGCATTCGCTTTGGATTCCTAATGTTTTCCTTTACAACAGTTGCCACAGCTGGACTAAATTGCAAACTATAGTAATGTTTCAGAATGAACTCGTAAACCTCATAATCCTTTGGCTCTGCACCCAACACCTCTATGACATTAAGCATTTATCGTTTGACAGATATTTTGATTACTTTTGCTGTATCTGAACCATGATTCCAGATAGAATGTGGAGTCAATCCGTCAACAAAAAACATTTCGTCTTTCTTGACAATATGCGTCTTGTCATCCATGACTATTTCTACCTCACCATCAACAACGATAAATATGTGGTTATCACTATGGGTATGATTCCCTATGGGTCCACCACCATCCTTTTCAATATAGGCAACTGCTCCCCACTGAATATTACCCATCTCATCAAACAGTTTTTTAGCCAGAAATCCTTCATGTCCTTCCGGTGTAATAAATGATGCATTTTCCATGTTTTCTTCCTCCAATCCCATTTTTATGGATACAGACAGCGCTTTACCTTGTACCATTAATATTTCGTCATGTTTTTGCATCCAATTTATACCAATAAGCTCATCCGTTTTAAATTTGTTTTAAAATGTTTCATCATTAACGCCGGCAGATGACCCTCGATATTCTTTTGTTAAAAGGAAGGGCATATATACAATCAGATAAAGAGAAATACTAATCAGCGTTGTCTGCCAGTCCCATACGACACCAGCTGGAGAAGCATCAAATAAAGCACTCCCCATATTGTTATTGATAAAGTGAATAATTGTAACTGCCCAAATGTTATGCGTCCTCATATACACCCAATCGAAAAAGATGCCCATTCCTACGCAGCCTGCAAGTTGCATAAGTATGCTTTTGCCAAATTGTATCAATCGCTATGTTATCAGCGGTATCGAAAAACCATAAAAAGAAAGGCTCACCAGTCACCCCGGTGAACCCCTCTAAGCTCAATAATCCCAATAGAAAGCTACGCTTTCTATTTATTTCAAGCCATTTCTTTACACTTTCGCCAAATCATTAAAAAACTTATCTCATCCATTATTGATCGCCGCCTGTGCTGCAGCAAGTCTTGCAATAGGCACCCTGAACGGTGAACAGGATACATAATCCAGACCGATCTTATGACAGAACTCTACGGAAGTAGGATCTCCGCCATGCTCTCCACAGATACCAAAATGCAGCTTGGAATTTACAGGACGGCCAAGGTTGATCGCCATCTCCATCAGCTTGCCGACACCGCTCTGGTCAAGTCTTGAGAACGGATCGTTTTCAAAGATCTTAGCGTTGTAGTAAGCTTCAAGGAACTTGCCGGAATCATCACGGGAGAATCCGTAAGTCATCTGGGTCAGGTCATTCGTTCCAAAGCAGAAGAAGTCAGCTCCCTTAGCAATCTCATCCGCCGTAAGCGCAGCTCTCGGGATCTCGATCATGGTTCCCACTTCGTAGGCAATATCACTTCCTGCCTTTTTGATCTCTTCATCAGCAACTTCAACAACTGTCTTCTTTACATAAAGGAATTCCTTGTTATCACCGATCAACGGGATCATGATTTCCGGCTTAACATTCCAATCCGGATGTTTCTTCTTTACATTGATTGCAGCGCGGATTACCGCTGTTGTCTGCATCTTAGCAATTTCCGGATAGGTAACGGCAAGACGTACGCCTCGGTGTCCCATCATCGGATTAAACTCATGCAGGGAACTGGTTACCGCTTTGATCTCATCTACTGTCTTATGCTTTGCTTCTGCAAGATTCTCGATATCCTTTTCCTCAGTAGGAACAAATTCATGCAGTGGCGGATCCAGGAAACGGATCGTTACCGGGTTACCTTCCAAAGCTTCATACAGGGCTTCAAAGTCAGCCTGCTGCATCGGAAGGATCTTAGCCAGTGCAGCTTCTCTTTCTTCTACGGTATCGGAACAGATCATCTCACGGAATGCTTCGATACGGCTCTCCTCAAAGAACATATGCTCTGTACGGCAGAGACCGATACCCTCTGCACCAAGTTCTCTTGCTTTTTTTGCATCCCTTGGCGTATCCGCATTCGTTCTTACTTTCAGACGTCTGAACTCGTCCGCCCATGCCATGATACGTCCGAACTCACCGCCAATCGTTGCATCTACCGTTGCAATGATACCATCGTAAATCTTACCTGTGGAACCATCGATAGAGATACAGTCTCCTTCATGATATTCCTTACCGGCAAGCGTAAATTTCTTATTCTCTTCATCCATATTGATCTGTGAGCAGCCGGATACACAGCAGGTACCCATACCTCTTGCTACAGAAACTTGGATACGCTGCTTC
>DLOP01000090.1:13831-13993 GCA_002478505.1 Lachnospiraceae bacterium UBA7481 | reverse complement strand
GCCGACCCTGTCCAATGGACAGGAGTACTCTTTTGCGAGTATTTCCTGTATCGTTGCCCGTATCTTTTCTTCATCTGGCGGCTTCAAAATATATCCATCCGGTTTTGATTTAAGTACATCATATATTGATTTCCGGTCGGCAATGCTCGTAAGAAATACAAC
>DLOP01000090.1:4822-13771 GCA_002478505.1 Lachnospiraceae bacterium UBA7481 | reverse complement strand
CAAGCAGGATCAGATCCGGATTCTCTTTCGGAATCATATTCAACGCCTGCTCCCCAGACTTGGCAAGGCATATATTATAATATTTCTCCAACATGCTTTTCATATTGCGGAGCAGCAAAGCGCTGTCATCCACTATCATAATTTTCTTTTTCTCCAGCGGCATGTCATATATTCCATATCCCTCACTGTTTCCGCTTTTGCCGCCGAGAAGGTCATGACACTTTCCCAACAGTTCATTCCTCGTCACCGGACGAAACATTACGTTAAACTGCTCACTCTTATAGAATTCCCTGCACTGCTTCCACCCATCATTTGTCGTAATACCAAGAACCGGAGTCTTGGGACACTTTTCCTGAAGCCATGTAAAAATCGCACTGTCGATATCTTCGACCCCAATCTGGCAGATTATGATCATGTCCGGCTTGGTGATCTTGACCATCGCCTGTATATTCTCAATCTGCTCCGAACAGATCTGCACCTGAAACGTACCGGTCAGGCACTCATTCAGGCTCCGTACGATCTCCCCCAGCTCCCCTATCAGCAATACTTTCTTCATTTACTTCTCCTCCAATCCTTCTATTTCCTGTTCCAGCACATGACTCCAGACTTCCGTCTGTTCCTCGTCCAGATCGGCAACTGCAAGACCAAGCTTCCTGACTGCCTCTGTCATGTTTTTCTCCGGATAACGGAACCGGTTCAACTGCTTCATGATCTCATCCGCCGCATCCACATCCATCTGTTCCATAGCTGTCTGTAACAGTTTCAGAAACTCTTTTATCATTTCATAATCCGGAATCTCTTCTCCCTCTTCCGGCTTTCCCACAACAGGTTCAAATATTTCTTTTGTCTTCCGCCATTCCTCCAGAAAATACGGCGTAATCCTTTCCAATACCTCTCCTCTCTCATCCCTTGCAGCATATTCCAACATTCTAGCCACACCGGACAGGGAGACTGCCCCTGTCATCGCAGCAGAATTTTTCATGGAATGTACCTTGATCCGGAACTGACGAAATGCCTGTGCACGTCCTTCCTCCGTTCCTGCCTCCTGCCTGATCTGTTCCAGAAACGCTTCCAACTGCACTGCTTCTGTCTCTGCCAATTCATAAAACTGACGGATAGTGTCCAAAAGAATCTCCTGATCCCGACAGTATATCCGTGCATAGTTCCAATCGATCCCTTCCAGCTCCGGAAACTCCCTGCCTTCAGATACCGACATCCCTGCCGGCCCATCCGTTTCGTTTTCTTCTCTCTTGTCCGCCAATTTTTCCTCTGGCAGCATTTCCAGAATCATCTTTTCCAATTTTTCCGGATTGACCGGTTTGGAAAGGAAGTCCTTGAATCCTTCCTTCAGATACCGTTCCCTTGCTCCGGACACTGCATTTGCCGTTAGCGCGACCACCGGTGTCTCCTTACAAGGAAATTCTTGCCATTCCCTCATCTTATGTAATACCGAAATCCCATCCAGATCCGGCATCATATGATCGAGGAAGATCAAATCGTAGGTTTTTTCCATTACCATTTCCAGACACTCTTCCCCGCCTGACGCTTCGTCCACCTGAATCTCTGTTTCCTTTAGCAGATTCACAAATACTCTCCTGTTCACCGCATTGTCATCCACCACCAGTATTATGGCCTCCGGAGCCCGAAACAACGCATGGTATACATAACCAGCCGCCTGCTCTTTGATTCTCTGCTCCAGATCACCCACCGGCTCCCGATTTGCAATCTTCTGTGCCAAGGTAAACGAAAAGACAGATCCCTCCCCATATACACTGTCTACCTGTAACCGACTCCCCATCTTCTCCAATAACTGCGTGGTGATGGTCATACCGAGTCCGGTTCCCTCAATATTTCGGTTTCTGTATTCCTCGATTCTCTCAAATTCACGATAAAGTTTTTCAATGTCCTCTTCCCGGATGCCGATACCCGTATCCTCCACCCGGAATGACAGATACGCCGTATCCTCTTCTGTCGTGGCGCTTACCTTCAGCGTCACACTGCCTTTCTCCGTGTATTTGACAGCATTACTCATCAGATTTACAAGAATCTGACGAATTCTGACATCATCTCCCCATAGGCTGGACGGCATTTCCCTGTCCACGGAAAGATTCAGTGCCAGACCTTTATCCGCCGCCTTCATTTTCATCATATTCACGACATCATGAATCAGGCTGCTGAGATCATACTCCACCGTAAGGATTTCCAGTTTCCCGGATTCTATTTTCGCTATATCCAGAATGTCGTTGATCAGGGATAGTAATGTCTGCCCTGCATTCTGGATATCAAGTGCATATTCCTTGATGTGCGGCTCCTGACTCTCCCGTAAAATCATGGCATCCATACCGAGAACTGCATGAATCGGTGTCCGTATCTCGTGGGACATATTGGCGAGGAATCGTCCCTTTGATTCGCTTGCCTGTAGTGCCTGCTGCTTTTCCCTCTCCATATCCATAATCTCATAAATCGTACTGATAGTGGAAAATATCAAAAGGAAAATCAGACCCAAAGCCAGCATCATGCCGTTAAACAGATTACTTTTGTGAAAATAAAATATAATCTGTACAAATGCTGCAACGCATACACCAAACATCCCTACTGCTACAAAACGATACTCCCGAATCGCTCCACTACGGATATCCAGTAAAATCGTTACCATCAACCATATAATCGAAATAATACAAAAAGCAGATATATAACTAATTGTATCGGTAAAATCGCGAATTCCCGTCATATGCAGCACGGAACACACCACGAAATTTACGATAATGATTCCTTCCAAAATCTGATATATCCATTGGTAGCGTCCCTTTTGGACCTCGTTCATATAAAGAAGATACGGCAGCGACAAAAGCATGATCATTAAAAAGGTAATATCATTGATAATCGAAAGATTCGGGAAAAGCAACTGCCGGAATGTGGAATTGGTAATAAGCCAGACCGCCGCCACAAGAATGCCCCAGCCCAGATATACCAATGATACCCTTCTGTGGTAACAAAAGTGCAGTATCACACTTGCGATAATGGCTATGATGCTGAGTATCAATGTAACGAAAGCAATGACAAGCTCCAATCCGAGCTGTTTAAAAAAATGGTTCCACACTCCCATCGGATTTCCATAATAAACCGTGTAGAAAACACCGGAATACGAAGAGTCCGTACACAGCTCCACACGGAGTACTTTTTGTGCATCATCCTCGTCAAGTTCTAAAAAAACATATGCTGCAGCGCTCATTCTGCCAAACAGCCTGCTGTCCTTCGTGGAATACTCTTCCCTAAGCTCCCCGTCAATATAAAATCTCATATCCTGTTTCGCGCTGCGAAAACAAAGATACCGTCCGGCCTCAATATCATCTGGTAATGTTGTTTCCACAACTACCGTTTCATTTCGCTCTGCCGCGCACTTCCCGGGCATTGTTACAATCTCTTCCGTCCCATCCGGCATAATCCGCTTCCACTCTCCCATGTACTCGGTACACACAGAGTAGTGGTCCGGTTGTTCGGACGGCAGAAATAACTCACCCAGTAAAAAGTACGCACCTACAATAACAAGCAGAACGGCAAAAATTACATTTATGACCTTTTGTTTCATATTTATCCCCATTCGGCTACGCAAACAGCACTTCTATCACCGGAACTTCCATGATTCCGCTTTACAAAATCCCAATGTCATTTTGTCAATCTATTTAACCACATACAATATATCAAACCTGCTTATTTTTGTCAAAAATATCGTTTAGTCACATACTTCTTGCATTTTCATATGGAATACGATATAATCAACAAGTAAATTCATGTAATAACTATATAAAGGTACGACTTTATGCTTTGGAAAACGACAAATGTACAACTGAAAAAAGGTTATATTGTTTCCCCTCTATGGGGATAGTGCGCCTTTTTTTAGTTAATTTGTCATAAATATACTCAGATTTAACTTGATTTATATTTGAGATGTCTTACAGATGAAATAAAATTGCGCATTATCTTCTTAACGATTACTAAATTCAGTTAAGGAGATATTTTTATGTTTAAAATCAAAAAACAATTATCAAAATTATACACCTCTTCCGTACTGGGGAACTTGTCGCTGACCGGTGCATGGGTCGCAATTCTGGCGGCAAGAGGTTACAGTCTTGTTGAAATCAGCATTGCCGAAACCGTATTTCACATTACAAGCATTATTTTTGAAATTCCTTCGGGTGTTTTTGCGGATGTGTTCGGCAGAAAGAAAATGCTGATTGTCAGCACTATAATGCGAATGATCGGCAACATCATAATGATTCTTTCAAATAACCTTTTTATGGTATGTATCTCTATTGCATTTATGGCTTTAAGCTACAACTTTTCATCAGGTTCCGGTGACGCCCTGGCCTATGATTCCCTTAAACTTGTCAAGATGGAAAGCAGATTTGAAAAGTATGAGTCGAACCAGTTGATTATCTATCGTCTATGCAGCGGTATTTCAACTCTTTGTGCAGGTTTTGCCCTGACCATAGGGCACAGAATTGCATACGGAACAGATCTTATCACGGGTGCAATACAAATTATGATCCTGTTTTCCCTGCGTGAGATTTACACCAAAGATCGTTCAAAAAATAAGGAACGTAAACTAGTAAGTAAGCTGATCAAATGCTTTCAAGAAAGCTTAGCTTTTCTGAAAAAAGCACGTAAGGCCATGGGGATAATGCTTTGCAACTCTTTGATCGGTGCGGTGGATATACTGCTATTGTTTTTCTTACAGGCAAAGCTTCCTGAAAAAGGTATGTCAGAATGGTGGCTTGGCTTGGCGCTATTGTTTATGGAAATGGGCGGCATTGTCGGTTCAAAACTGATACTAAAATTGCCGAAGCTTAGTTATAAACAGATATTTTCCATATCGACTTTACTTGTGATGACGGGATTGCTGCTTGAACACTCACCGTTATGCTGGATAATGTCGGTGGGCGGATTTATCGCAGCCGTCGGTGATGATGCTCTACAGGTGCGCACCAACGCTCTTTTACAGAATATGTTCCCTTCAGAGCAGCGTGCAACGCTCACCTCGGTTGATTCCTTCTTGTTTTCTGCCATTATGATTGTATCATCGCCGCTTGCAGGTTTTATTTTTACCTACTGGTAAGCAAATAGCACAAAACAGAAATTCAAGGGCCTTAAAATTCAATTTTTACAATGATAAAAAGGAACTAAAAAAATCTCCAAACTGGATGAATTTGAACTAACATCCGTTTGGAGATTTTTATTTCATTAAACAGATTTACACGGTTTTTACTTCGGCAATCCGCTTCTTTGTATTTCGTATTTATTTAACGATTTCTTTTACCTTAGCTTTCTTACCAACACGGTCTCTCAAGTAATTCAGCTTAGCCCTTCTTACTTTACCTCTTCTGATGACTTCCACCTTCTCTACCTGAGGTGAATGTAACGGCCATGTTTTCTCAACGCCTACACCATTGGAAATCTTTCTGACGGTAAATGTGGTCCTGTTGCTTCCATTCTGGATCTTCAGAACAACACCTTCATACACCTGAATTCTCTCCTTCTCGCCTTCCTTGATCTTCGCTGATACCCTGACTGTATCGCCGACATTAAAGGAAGGAACCTCCTGCTTCATCTGCTCTTTTTCAATCTCTCTGATAATATCGCTCATATCTTCCTCCTTGTTTTTCATCGGATGTTCTTAATACATCTCAGATACTGATCTTGGTAACAGCGGAACATCTCTTTACTCGCAACTATGATAGCTTACCATAAATCGTCCCTAAATGCAAGATATTTTAATAATTTTTCTTATCTTTATTCTTAAGAGCCGTTTCCTGTTCACAGAATTCATCTAAATGCAAAAACAAATGCAACATTTACTATATAACCAGTAATTATCAAAATACAAGCACCTTTCCAACGATTATTCCTCGCGCGCTCCATTCTTTCATCATCATATCGGAATTGCTTTGTGTTTTGTGGATTAACCCAAAGCATTAAATGTGGATATTCTTCCAGTGGGCGGTCAATCCACGTGGGTTCCTTGTCCGCAATTAAAAAGCGTTCTGTACCACTAAGAAAATTCAGTGTACTATCAGTCCATACTTTTTTCTTTTCTTCAATTAAATGTTCTGTACCATCAATATCAACAGCAAAAACTGGGGTAAAAAGGACAGGTCCAACAAAGTAGTCATTAACAAGGCCCAAAACAAGGCCTTCTCTGTTACTACGTAGTCTTTTCCTTTCCACAATATGGGCTTCAACTTTTAAAGTACAGTGTTTTTTATAATATTTTTCCGTTTGCTTCTCATAGATTATCGTGCCCAGCAACATGATAAAATAAACTAAACTAATAAGCATTACATCTAGCATAAAAATCCCCTTCGGCGGCTCAAAAAGAAATGAAAAATGCACCTATAAATTTGTGAAGCAAATTTTTATTCCTGAGAGTTCATTTCCTTATAAAACTCCGCGTAATCCGTACGCTGATTCTTCGTAAACGCGATCGCAGCTCTCGGATGCTGGTTCAATAAACCGGAAACCAGATACTGAAGATCATATCCCCATACCGTTCCCTCCGCCTGCATCGGCTTCATATATTTTTCCACAAAGTTGATTGCCGGATAGATATTATATTTTGGATTACGAAGGAATCCCAACAGCAGCTCCATCGCGCAGTTGCCTGCGCCCCTTCCCATCGCCATATATGTACCGTCCAGCCAGTCGACGCCATCGCCCACCGCTTCGATCGTATTGGCAAATGCCAGCCTTTGATTATCATGGGCATGGATACCCAGCTTCTTTTTATACTTATCCGCATATTCCTTATAAAGATCTGTAATTCTTGCAATCTGCTCCGGATAGAGCGAGCCGTAACTGTCCACAATATAGATGACATCTGCCGGCGACTGTCCGATCATTTCCAGAGCAGCTCTGATATCACCCTCCTGTCCTGTAGAAACCGCCATGATGTTACAGGTCACCTGATATCCCTTTTTCACCGCATCCTCGATCATATCTACTGCAGCAGGAATCTGATGAAGGTAAGTCGCCACACGGATCACATCGATTGGGCTGTCTGCCTTATTAACAATATCATTTTTATAATTACATCTGCCTACGTCCGCCATGACTGCCAGTTTAAGATCCGTCTGGTTTTCTCCGACGATCTCCCGGATATCGTCATCATTGCAAAACTTCCACTTGCCAAACTGATTGACATCAAACATTTCCTTATCACATTTATATCCAAATTCCATATAATCAACGCCGGCCTTGATATTAGCCTGATACAAAGCCTTTACAAAATCATCCTTAAAATGAAAATTATTCACAAGACCGCCATCCCGCAGCGTCGCATCCACCACCTTAATATCAGAGCGGTAACCCATCAATTCTGAAATCTGTTTCATAATATATTTTCCTCCTTTTCGACTGAATCCAATATATATTCTGTGTTTCATTTTGTCAAGCAAGAATTTTATTGCTTTAAAGCGCTAAAGCGTTTCCGATGAAGCAGCAATATTGAAATTACAAACAAAATAATACCAACCATTACAAATATTGCCAGCTCATCCATACTCGGATCTTTCCGGAACAAAATCGGAAAAATGGATGCCATCTGATCTTCATAGAATGTCAGCAAAACGGAAAACAAATTATTCAGAAAATGCATCCACATGGATACGGCGATGCTTCCGGTCTTATATACGGCATAAGCAAGAACACAGCCAAAGAAGCCAACCACAAAAAATTTGATCAGATTCATATGATAGAGTCCGAAAACCGCCCCTGTAATCAGAACAGCCACTAAAATACGGCACTTGTTTTGCAGCGTTCCAAACAATACGCCTCTGAACGCAGTTTCTTCACAGACCGCCGGAAGCAGAGCCGAGGATAGGATCACAAGCCAGATCGGCGCATTTTCCCAGATATCCAGAAGATCCTGCCCAGCGCTTTCTGCACTTTCAGGAAAGACCGCACTGAATAAAACAGTCAATGTCATCATCACAATATAAGTACCTGCCCATAATAATGTGCCGGTCAACAGATCGCCAATCTTCGGCCGCTTCAGATGAAATACCTTCTTAAAATCCGTCTTGATATACCAGCAGTAAAATACAGTCACACCCAGGATCAGCAGCTGCTGTATCACAAGTCCGTACGCCCTGTATTTTAAAATTGCAATAGATCCAATAAGCATGATCACGATCAGAAGCACGGATAATAAGAGAATTACATCTCCGATACCCGGTATCTGCTTCCCTTTCATATCAGCGCGTTTTTCCAACAGTCGAATGCTGCCTGTTCCGTCCCCGAAAAGAATGTCTTCAGAATTAAACAGCTTCGTCATAACAACCACCGCCAGAAGGCTGTAGGCTACATTGGAAAAAAGAACCATGGCGATAAGCCCCATATCAAAATGAAACTTAAACAACTCCACAATCAAAAGCGCCACATTGACCACGGGGATCAAAGATGTACTGCCGTTCAGACTAACCGAGGGAATCATGCCTGCCATCCCTGCAAACATAAACACCAGCATGACCGGCGTAGTATAATTCTGCGCTTCCTTAAAACTTCTCGCAAAGATACAGACACAAAGGCAGACAGCCGAAGCAAATAAGGCAAATACAGCAACACAAAGTATCATAATGAAAATTGCAGGAAGATAAGAGATCACGTTAAATTCCATCGGGACATCGCTTGTCGCCTGCATACTTTCATACATATACGCCCCCAGAATTCCCATGGATAATAGATTTAACAGCGCCGCCGCAACTGCAACCGTAGCGGTTGCCAGAAATTTACTCATAATCATCTCAAGATTTCTGACCGGCAGCGTCAACAGCGTCTCCAATGTACCTCGCTCCTTTTCTCCTGCCGTCGTGTCGATGGCAGGATACATAGCGCCCATCAAAATACTCGTGATCATCAGAAAGGGAATGATGTACCCCAGAAAGCTTCCCATCG
>DLOP01000090.1:694-4748 GCA_002478505.1 Lachnospiraceae bacterium UBA7481 | reverse complement strand
CGAAGCGACTGACGGTATTCCTTCAGCATATCCTCGATCATCGATGCCGCCGTCTGCGACTCCGTCTCCGAGGCAAGATAATTAATACAATACACCTCTCCGGATGGATTTCCGTCTACAGCATCAGCAGTCTCTTTCGTCAGATAGGCATCCAGATATCCGTCCTTCAATGCCTCCTCGGATATCTCGGATATATCGTATTCCACATCTTCCTTCAGATTCAGAAACTGAAAATCATACCCATACTCTTTCGCCGCTTCCGAAAAAAACGCCCGGAGTTCCGGCGCTTCCGGCACCTGATCAAAACCGATCCGATAGGTCCTGGTCGTGCTGGCATTCATAATAGAGGCGCTTAGAGCCATACTTCCAATAAAGATCAGCGGATAAAGGATCAGCGGAACGACAATCATCATCAGGATCGTTTTCTTATCCCGGAGAATATCCGTCATTTCTTTTTTGTATAATGCCGCAATAATCTTTTTATTCATCCGTCTCGTCTCCTATCCCCGCGATCAGAGTGCGGAAAGTCTCACGTAGATTTGTCGTCTGCGTCTGCCGCATCAGATGTTCCGGCGTACCCTCGGCAATGATCTTTCCCTGATAAAGCATCACAATCCTGTCGCAGAGATACTGCGCTTCCTCCATATAATGCGTGGAGTAGATCACGGTCTTTCCCTGTTCACGCTCCTTCTTCATAAACTCTATGATCGATTCGCTGCTGATGATGTCAAGCCCCAGGGTCGGTTCATCAAAAATATAGATCTGCGGTTTATGGATCAGACATCTGGCAATATTGGCGCGCTGCGTCTGACCGGTGGAGAGCCGCTCGATCCGGTTATCCATAAAGGATTCCATATCCAGCACTTCGCAGATCTCCTGTATCCTGTCCTGCTGCTCTTCCTTAGAAATCCCATGGATCTCCGCAATCATGGAAAGCATCTCTCTTGTACTGAAACGGTGATACAGTTTTGTATTGCCGGAAAGATATCCTACCATCGTTTTGATCATGATCTGATCAGTAATCTCCCCGCCTTCCGCATCACTGATCACGACCTTCCCTTCCGTAGGCTTCATCAGATTACCGATCATACGCAGCAGCGTCGTCTTACCGGCTCCATTTGGACCTAATATGCCAAGGATCTCCCCGTCGTCTGCCTGCATGGTCACATGATCTACTGCATAAAATTCAAAGGAAGTCTTTTTATTTAAGGTCTTTTGTTTCTCATCCTTTACTTTCCTGAATTTTTTACTTAATCCCTCTGTCCTGATCATACCGCTCCTCTTCTTTCATGATCTTCTTTAAGAAATTTCTTTAAGAAAATTTCTAATGCTTTCCTTTATTTTTCTCCGCCGTATTTCTTCTCATAAAGATCCGGACGGCGTTGCCTGGTGCGTTCTATGGACTGCTCCAACCGCCATTTTTCAATATTCGCGTGATGACCGCTCAGCAGTACCTCGGGTACCCGCCTGCCCATCCATTCCTCCGGACGGGTATATTGGGGATACTCTAAAAGTCCATCGTAAAAAGACTCCGTCGTAGCGGATTCCTCATTATTCAGCACTCCCGGCACCAGACGCGCCACCGCATCCATCATGACCAACGCAGGAAGCTCCCCTCCGGTCAGGACATAATCTCCGATCGAATAATAATCCGTAACGATCTCCTCCAATACCCGCTCATCAATTCCCTCATAATGCCCGCATAAAAAAATCAGCTGTTCTTCCGCCGCCAACTCGGCTGCCGCCTGCTGATGAAAGGGCCTCCCCTGCGGAGTAACATAGATGACCCTCGTCGTCTGCCCGTTCATTTTCTCTTTGACAGCCTGATAGGCGTCATAGACAGGCTGCGCCTGCATTAGCATCCCTGCCCCGCCGCCATAAGTATAATCATCCACACGACCGTGCTTATTGTTCGTATAGTCCCTTATATTAATGGTTTCCAGATCAAGTATTCCATTTTCCATGGCCCGTTTGATGATACTGGTGTTCATCGCCTGTTCGATCATCTCCGGAAATAATGTCATACAATAATATTTCATAAAGGTATCCGTATCCTTATAAGATATCAATCTTTTTTTCAAATTAAACCATCCATCACATGCACCCGCACATATCCTGCCTCGATATCCACCTGCAGCACGCACTGTCTGATGGCGGGCAAAAGCAGTTCTTTTCCATCATTCATAAGAATCTGGTAAACATCGTTCGCCCCTGTCTGAAGCACATCTTTCAGAGTTCCGATCTCCTGATCGTCCTCGTCTATGATCTTCAGACCGATCAGATCCGAAATATAATATTCATCCTTCTTCAAAGGAGAGGCATACTCCCGGCTCACATAAAGCTCTTTTTTTCTTAGCCTTTCTACCTCATCCCTGTTATTAAATTCCTTAAATTTGATCAACAACAGATTCTTCTGATGCCTTACCGCCTCCGGATGAACCATTCTTTTTTCTTTGCCGTCATCCAAAATGATCTCTTTGATCTTTTTGATTCGTTCCGGCTCGTCCGTCGTAGGGAATACCTTTACTTCCCCGCGCACCCCATGCGGCTCTGTGATCACTCCAATACGGAATATGTCTTCCAAATGATTTACCATACCTTTCACTCTAATAATCTAAAGGCGCAAGCCAAACAGCTTGCGCCGCCAGAAAAAAATTTATTCTTCTCACACTTATTCAACGATTTCAACATCTACGTAAATATCTTCCTGCATAGATGCAGCTTTAATTACGGTACGGATCGCTTTTGCAATCCTTCCCTGTTTGCCAATCACCTTTCCCATATCCGTAGGGGCAACATGAAGTTCTATCGTTGTATGTTTTCCGTTTGTCTTTTCTGTAACCACAACCTCATCCGGCTTTTCTACCAGCGCTTTTGCAATCACTTCAACCAATTCTTTCATAAGCCACCTCCTATCAAAAGTCTGTCCAAAACAAGGTTACTTCTCAATGCCTGCAAGCTTGAAGATCTTATTGACAACTTCTGTAGGCTGTGCGCCGTTATTCAGCCACTGCTTTGCCTTCTCCGCATCCACCTTGTATGTGCTGGGATCCGTGTTGGGATCATAGGTTCCGATCTCATCGATAAATTTACCGTCTCTTGGTGATCTGGAATCTGCAACAATGATCCTATAGATCGGATTTCTCTTTTTTCCCATTCTTGTAAGTCTGATTTTTACTGCCATTTTTCTTTCCTCCAAAAAATATTTTATATTGTTTATTTAAAAGGGAAACCGCATTTTGCGTCCTTTCCTTCCTCCCATACCGCCGAACATCCCCGGCATCTGTTTCATCATCTTCTGCGACTGTTCAAACTGCTTGATGAAACGGTTTACTACAGAAATATCCACACCGGCGCCTCTTGCGATCCTGTGCTTTCTGCTTGGATTTAAAAGCTTCGGATTAGACCGTTCCTGCGGCGTCATAGAATATACGATCGCCTCGATCTGTGCCAGCTGCTTTTCATCTATCATGGATTCAATATCGCCTAACTGACTGCCACCCGGCATCATCTTCAGGATATTCGCAAATCCTCCAAGATTCCGCATCTGCTTCATGGATTCCAGATAATCATTAAAGTCCAGCTTTCCTTTCTTGAGCCTGCCCGCCATTTCGCGTTCTTTGTCGGCATCCATATCGACATTGGCCTGTACTTTATCGATCAAAGTCAGCACGTCGCCCATTCCCAGGATCCTGCCTGCCATACGATCCGGATAAAACTGTTCAAGATCGGAAAGCTTTTCGCCCATACCGACATATAAGATAGGTTTTCCTGTCACTGCCTTAACAGACAGGGCAGCACCGCCTCGCGTATCACCGTCCATTTTGGATAATACGATACCGGTCACCCCGATCTTTTCATCAAATTCCTTCGCGACATTCACCGCATCCTGTCCGGTCATGGCATCAACTACGAGAAGCGTCTGGTGAACTTCCACTGCCTCCTTGATCTTCTGCAGCTCCTCCATCATCCCTTCGTCAATATGAAGCCTGCCGGCGGTATCTAAAATAACCACATTATGTCCATTCTTTTCCGCATGGGCAAGCGCATCCTT
>DLOP01000090.1:419-618 GCA_002478505.1 Lachnospiraceae bacterium UBA7481 | reverse complement strand
CGGACGATAGACGTCACAGGCTGCCAGAAGCGGCTTCTTACCCTTTAATTTCATCTTCCCGGCAATCTTCGCTGTTGTCGTTGTTTTACCTGCGCCCTGAAGACCGCACATCATGATCACGGTGATAGCTTTCCCCGGCTGAAATACCAGCTCTGTGGTCTCAGAACCCATCAACGAAGTCATCTCTTCATTTACGATC
>DLOP01000090.1:0-332 GCA_002478505.1 Lachnospiraceae bacterium UBA7481 | reverse complement strand
CCTCTAAAAGCGCCATCTTGACTTCCTTCATTGCAGACTTTACGTCCGCTTCCGTCAGCCGCCCTTTGCTCCGCAGATTCTTAAATACATTCTGAAGTTTTTCGCTTAAACTTTCAAATGCCATATAAAACCCTGATCCTTTTCATCGCCACAATATCACTTAACTATAAAAACATAAAATTCTTATCAAAATACAGTCTTCAATCCAAACCCTCATAAAGTTCATCTATGATCGCGTTGATTTCCCGTTTATGTTCTTTATCAACATTATCGTTTTCCATAAGGCTATTGACCAGCTTTTTTAACTTCACGATCTTTTTCTTATTATCAGC
>DLOP01000051.1:4726-9103 GCA_002478505.1 Lachnospiraceae bacterium UBA7481 | reverse complement strand
TTTCTGTCGGTTTCGCTTCCGCCGCTTCCATCGGTTTCGTTTTCACTGCTTCTGTTTCCTGAGTTCCTGCTTCAACCCCCTCGAATTTCTTACTGATCTTATTATAGACAAAGGAGATCAGAAATGCCATGACGCCACAGCCCATGATTGTCAAAGATTTTGATAATGTTGAATTATAAGTCACATCCACCAACACCAGTTTAAAAATACTGTAAAGGGAAAGAAGTAATCCATACAAGCGGATCGGCTTATAATTTTTAAGAAAACCGAAGGTGATAAAAACAAGCGCCATAAACAGGCAGGCAAGCGTGACCACATAGGACTCTGTTTCATACGAATAGAGCGCAGATTGTAAAAATACCGTCAGTTTAAAACCTGTATAAAATCCGGCTCCAAACCTTTTTCCGTAATGTCTGACCATCGGCATGATATTCTGACAGCATGCCGCCAGAAATACCAGAAGCGTAAGCACATGGAACACTTCGCCATTCTTCAGTCCCATTACATTACAGCCCCACAATATCAGGATGATATTCAGAACGCCCAAAGCAATCTGCGTGCTTTTTTCCTTTTGACCATTGCCGAACCAGTCATTACTGAACGGACTGTGTGTTGCCACGATACATAAAAGCACGCTGACAAGATACACAATATTGATCCATATCGCCTTTGACAATACCGTGTGGTCCGTAAGGATACCCACCAGCCTTAACAGGAATATCTGCATCATAGCATAAGAAATCAGCTTAAACGCCAAATGATAGATCCGGTCGCTGTATAACTGAAAGAACAGGATCAGCAGGATAAATAAAACGGAAAACAGGCTGTATACACCCGGATATTTTCCATAAAATAAGATATAAATAAAGCTGCTTACACATCCGAAAGAAAAATACAACTTATCCTTTTTGAAAAATCCCATTGTCAGGAAGACCAATGCAAAGATCCCGATTCCCAGTATTTCAGATAGAACACCAAAAGAGCCGCTATAAATTACAAAAAACAGGTATATTATCATAAGAGAGGCTATCCTGCCATCATCCCTGCGCGTTTTAAATTCCGCCAGCGCCCAAAGCGCCGCATATTGTACCATGGCTATACATCCGCGGATCCATTGATTATCCTGTTCACCATTGGGAATCAGTACAAATATCGTTAATGCCGCAAGCACAGCCTGGATAAAGACAACAAACACCCACACCAGAGAAGAATTCTCTGTCATTATTTTGCTCATGATCCTCTGCCGGTAAATAAATAATAGAAATAACATATAGGCAAGGATAACGCCGGTCAGGGCAATCTGCACCGACAGCGGTATCTCCCTCCGAATATTGAACGCCGCAACCGTCAACGTAGCCGCGCCGAAAAAATCCATGATCAGAGACGGGAGATTTGCCTTGTAACCGTCAGTATGATCCATCAGCAGATAAAATACGGTGACCACGATATAATAGAACATAAGAACCAAAGTAAACGACAATGCTGCCGGACTTCTCATCTCCATAAATTGCATGACCGTTCCGTAAATTGCAGAAATCAGGACGCCGCTCTGCCCAATCGTCTTAAACAGAAGCGAAGCCTTCCCACCGAGGAAGAATACGATCACCGACCATATCGCAAGTAATATGTAAAGAGTAAATCCATTGATCAGCTCAAAATATCCATAGGTCAGAAACAGGGAAATATAGACCGCGCCCACACCGCAGCCAGCCAGAGAAAGATAAAATGCATTGCGGTTCTTACGCATACCGATCAGACCGATCGTCAATAAAACGCCGCTGACCGCATAGACAAAAAATACTCTCGCGATTTTGCCAAATGCTTCATACGCAACCGTCGAAAAAAGAATCATTCCGATAAAAATCAGAATCGAGGCAAGGATCCCCATCAGATTCCTGCCGACAACATTTTCCAGACTTTTATTTTGTTTTTTAGCTTTTGACAGCGGAGAAGGATGTACAGGCTTTACAGTTGATGCACCGGAATATGTCTGCGGTATGGCGGGAGACACTTGTGACTTACCGGAATATGTCTGCGGTATGCCGGGAGGCATCTGTAACTTGCCGGCAGCCACCTTCGGTGTAGCTGCAGATATAGACGCCTCCGAAGGAAATGCCTTCCCTGTCAGCGGTGTCAACAGCGGACTTTCCGGTACCCCGTTGGGATAATATTTTGCATCCGCCATCAACGGGATCATCTGTCCGTCCGGCGACATATAATAACCAACTACGACCTGTTTTTGGGTTTCTTCCATCCTGCCTTCCCCCACTTTCAAAAATATTAAGGAGTTACCGTTTCAGAATCAGATATCGTCTATATCATCAATATTCCCTGAACCGATATCCAGCATATTTAAAGTGCGCCGTTTCATCTGTTCCTCTTTGGAAGCCTGCAGTATAAAATCCTTGATTGCTCTGGCATTTTTGATATGCTCCAGCCTCAGCTTCGGATGCGTCTTATCGCCGGTACAGCAAACGACCGTTCCAAGACGGAACATCCTTTCTCCAAGGGAAGCCTCCAATCTTGTATCAACTACTTTGTACATATAACAATCATCTTCCACACGTTTTAATATCCCGGAATCGATCGTTATCATTTCCTCTGTTACCGTATAAGTCGTAAAGGTAAAGGGAAGTCCAAAAAACACCCATCTTTTTCTCTCTTTAAATTCCATATGCTCTCCTTTCATTTTATCCTTTCGGATTTATAATATAAATTATCTTTAACTGCTCATACGCTATCCCATCTGCACCAGACTGTCATTGATGATCAGCGTTTTTTCTTCGATCTGATTCACAAACTCTTCCACATCTGCATTGGCTTCCGAACAGCNNGAGCCATATAAGGTATGACGGTCCATCTTCTCCCTGCGGATGATCTTTCCCTGCATCTGAATATATTTACCCAGATGATTCTTGAAGGTACATGTCACCATTACTCCCGGCATCAACTCAATATTTTTCTTACGTTCTATGATGAATCCAAAGCCGGAATTGCTGATATCCTTTAATACGGCCGTAATCTGATCCGCCAGCCCCTCTATGACAAAATATGCCGTTTCCCCGACATAACACCGGTGTTCACCTCTCCTGTTCTCGATCCCCTTGGTCATACTGCTGACGATCTTATGGAAGATCAGACCGTCCTTTCTGACCGTAATGATCTGGCAACCCTTAAACGTAAAGGTTTCTCCGGTTTTTAACTGCACATCCATATGAATATGAATATTCTTTCCATTAAAATTCACACGTCTTCCCTTATGCATGAAGGGAAGGACCAGAATTCCGGTTCCGGTATTTTTAATCGCTCTGGAAATAAATTTTGCCTGCATCTCCCCATCATTGGAGATATTCATTATAATTTTCGCACCTGCCGGTATTTCCTCAAAATCCATAATCCACCTCGTACTCTTTCATTTAATCAGTTATCCGTTTCCTGCTTCCATCGAAACCCGAAAGTTTGGCTATGGCAATATCATCTCATAATAATCTATATCAATTGGTACAATTTTCCACTATAGGATGGCAAAGAAATTTTTAATACGTGTTCCTTCACCTGTTTTACCGCTTTCTTTGTATTTCCATCCTGCATCGCCGCTTCTGCTTTATCTGCCGCCTTTTTCTGAGATGCCCCATCCTCAGATCCTCTGTGTGCGTCCTCTGAATCCTCTGACATTTTAGTACGCTCCACTGTCTTTAGCTCTTCTTTTCTTTCCGGCAGTTCCCCGCCATACTTCTTCCAGCCGCTGTCCAATATCAGCTTCCATGTCTGTTTTTTATCCAGTACCAGTTCAAAGTCTTCTACCGCATGATCTCCAAAATTCAACACCGCGACGTAGCTTTCCTTTTTTCCGGTCCTCATCATCACATAGACCGGTTCCGTTTCCTGCTTACAGTATAACCACTGAAACTGGTTTGTGTCCAGCTCATGTGCAAAGAACGCATCCTTGGAAGCATATAATTTTTGTAACGTACAAAGGTAATCATAGAATGCCTTGTGCGCCGGCTCTTCCAGAAGTTCCCAGGAAAGTCCCCTTCCCTCATTCCACTCCACACGCTCGCCAAGCTCATTGCCCATAAAATTCAGTTTCTTTCCGGGATGGATATACATATACAGATAATAAACCCTTAGCTGGGCGAATTTTTCCGCATCCTCACCGGGAATCTTTTCAAGGATCGTCTTTGCACCATTGACTACCTCGTCATGGGACAGGGAAAGAAGATACCTTTCATTGTAAAAATACCACATGGAAAATGTCATCTTATGATACTGCTCCAATCTTTGCTGCACCGGCAGTCCCAGAAAATACAGGGTATCATACATCCATCCCATGTTCCATTTATAATCAAATCCAAGTCCGCCTTCCTTTACCGGCTT
>DLOP01000051.1:4089-4648 GCA_002478505.1 Lachnospiraceae bacterium UBA7481 | reverse complement strand
TCCTGTCCCGCTTTATTTTCCCCCTGATCCTGCGAGCCGTTGACATAGATCAGATTGCTCACCGCATCGATCCGCAGACCGTCAAAATGATACTCCTCCAGCCAGTAATGCGCTGCCGAGATCAAAAAGCTGCAGACTTCCTTCCTGTTATGGTTAAACATACAGCTTCCCCACTGGCTGTCTCCGCCCTGATAATATTCATATAATGCCGTGGAATCAAAGTTTTTCAGTCCAAAATCATCAATCGCAAAATGCACCGGAACAAAATCCATAATAACGCCGATGCCTGCTTTGTGACATTCATTGATCAGATATTTCAGATCCTTATCCGTACCGTATCGGGATGTCGGTGCAAAAAAGCCCGTCACCTGATACCCCCAGGAACCGTCATACGGATATTCCGTCAGCGGCATCACCTCNNAACCGCTCTTTTTCACATAAGAAATCAAAGGTTTTGCCAGTTCCCGATAGGAATACCAGCCGTGCTCCTCCTTTGGATTCTTCTTCCATGACCCCAGATGGATCTCATAAATGGATACCGGCTGATCATAATTTAATG
>DLOP01000051.1:0-4003 GCA_002478505.1 Lachnospiraceae bacterium UBA7481 | reverse complement strand
GTTCCATACGATAACCATTCCATCCATAGATTACGTATTTATACATCATGCCCGGCTTTGCCTCTTTAGACAGAAAGGTAAATGTTCCGTCTTCCTGCCGTTCCATCGGTTCTTCCTGCCAGTTATTGAACTCGCCAAAGATATTCACATGATCCGCTCTGGGGGCATAAGTACGAAATACCACGCCTTTTTTCTCCACATGGGCGCCATAATAGCTATGGGCATTGTATGCCGTTCCCTGTTTAAAACTCTCCAGTAATTTTTCCATATTCATCGTGTCTGCTCACACTCCTCTTAATTTATCGTTACGTGACCGGGATGCACCTGTTCCCAGATCCGTTTATTTATATCGATCGTATATGAATTTTTTAGATTTTCGTAATAGTCTCCGCCCACATCATAATGCAGCGTGACTGCTTCCAGAACGGAAACATCTTCCTCCTGTGATGATAATTGTACCATATATTTCTGTGTCAGTGTTACTTTTTCGATAATTAATTCTAAATCTTCCGTTACCAGCTGCGTAACCTCCCTCTGCCGCTGCGTCATCTGTGCATAATAATCCTCCGCATCCGCCCGTACACTCTCCTGTTCCTCGTCGGTCAGCTCCACTCCGGCTCTGACTGCCTCAAGATAATAAATATTGTCCCTAATACAGTAATCCAATGCCGCCCTTCTGGCAAGATCGCTGACATATCCGGAGCGTATCTCCTCATTCATATACAGTCCCCAGTATTCTATGGGATTGTCCGGATTGTAGACTCTTGCAAACTCATCGCCGGTATTCTCCACCTCCATAATATAATAAGATATCTCCTTCAAAGTAACCACCGTTCCGTCGATGGTCACAATCGGCTCCGCCAGATCGTCTTCATATATAAAAACTGTCATTATATGATATATAATAGCTGCCGCCATAAGACTGAAAAGTACAAGGACAAAGATCAAAATACCCTTTACTTCCGGCTTTAAATGCCATTTTCTTTGTTCTGCCAACTCCAGATACCCTCCATCCTATTTATGTCCGTGCCTTGCTGCCGTTCTCATTCCGGTGCATCACCAAGCAGTACCTTACTGCCATCCCGTACCACGATATGCGATACCTCCTGTGCCGAATAATCGTTGGTCGTATTCATATTGGACCAGTCTGATGGATTGATGCAGAAATCAATGGATAATGCATCTCCGCCGGACAACTTCGGTGCATTGGAAACGGAAATCGTACAACAGGTATCCGTATCTTCCCCATCCGCATTCCGAAAGACGCCGCTTACCCCACTGACTGCCTGATATCCGCCACTTCCGTTGAGCGCCGCATGATAACAGGAGAAATTCATGGAGGAAGTCCCGTCCTTCGTAAAGTAATAATCAATCTCCAGATCCGACAGGTCGATGGCGCTGCTGCCTGTATTCGTCAGCGTCAGGGTTCCTGCAATACTTGAGGAACTGCTCTGCATATTGGAATAGGTAATGCCCAGTTTGATCCCGTCGCCTTCCGCCGAACCACCCTGTACCGCCGTACCGCCTTGTGAGGTATTCTGTCCTGCCGCTGCCTGACCGCCTCCTCCAGCGGTCACTGACTGCCCCGCATTTGTACCGGATGCAGGTTCCGAGCCGAAGATCAGCGTGCCGTTCTCATACAGTGCCACCGTGTTGCTCATCGTAACGCCTCCCACAGTAAGTCCGGCAAATGACGGATCATTGGAATTATCCCACGTTCCTAAAGGATTTCTCATCCTGACCTGGATCTCTTTCTTATAATGCTCCTGTCCGCCCGGATAGATCAGCGCATCGGAAAAATCAATCGACAGGTAATAGATATGATTCTCTTCATCCCATACCTTAAGCCCCGCTGCGCTGCCCGCCTGCATATAATTGGTCGTGATCTCAATATCCGCCGCCGTACCTCCTGCGGCATAACATTCTGACAGATCGATAAAATAACGGTATTCCAGATGTTCCGGGACCCTTGCCGGCCATGCTGATACATTATAAATATAAGCCTTGATCTCTACAAAATCATTGCCCTCAACATTGATACCGGTCTCCGCGTAAAATTCCGGCACCGTGATCTCCTCTACAGCGCCAAAATCCACCAGCGTCTCTCCATGATAAACCGAATACAGATTTGCCAGCAATCCGGTAAACCCTGCATTATAGTCACATGCCACCTCATTGGTGGTATAATTGGATACCTCATCGGTATAATTATCCCCCGCATCCGGTCCGCCCACCAGCGCGCCGTACAGCGTATGTCTTGCTTCCACGGGTTCATTCATATTATTACAGTAAGAGCCCTGTGCAGTTCTATGATGGGGATTTTGCGGGTAATTTTCCCCAAATCCGATCTGATAAGACCTTCCTGTAGATCCCAGCGCATAATCCGCCTGTGACACAGCGAAATCCCAATAGATCTGCGATTTATTAGCAGAGCAACCGTCCCACTCACTGTAAACAGACGCCAGAAACGCTGTCGTCGTGGCATATCTTAAAGATCCCCACATATCCAGCCATGCCAGTCCCTGCGGGGTATAGGTGATCCGCTCACCGCCCGATGTTCCCGTGGTCCAGTAATCCAGATGTGTTTCGATCGCGTCCTTATAAGTATTTTCCTCTGTAATCCTCGCAAGGAGAAGCGCCGCACCATAATGCACGTCATCCCAGCACTGCGCCCAGACATAATCCTGAACCGCCTGCCCGTAATACTCCTTCGCCTTCTCCAGATATACAGTATCTTCCGTCGCCAGATAGAGCCAGACTGCCGCCCAGGAAAGTTCATCATAGAAACCGCTGTTAGAAGAATAAAATCCCTGTGCCGCCGTATAACCGGCATCGCTTTTCGTCTGCTCGGCAAAATCAAATAAGGTCTTGGCATGCGCCAGACATTCCGCACTGTATGCCGCATCCACATCCTGAAATACAATGCTTCCCGCTGCCAGCGCTGCCGCCGCCTCGCCAACCACGGTTGATCCCGGCTGATCCATCGTTACCTTATAAGCAGGTCTCGCCATCTGCATGACCTCCGCCGGTCCCCACCAGGAATGATCCGCACCGCCGTCACCCACCTGATAATAATAGACATAATCCTCCGTATGGCATCGCATCAGATAATCATCTACCCAGCGGAGATTATCCAGCATATATCCAAGCTGTCCGCTTTCCTCATATGCGGCACGGTCCTCATAGACCGACCATGCCAGCATCGCAGAGGTATAAGCCATGGGAAGATTGAACTTTACATGATCTCCCGCATCATACCAGCCGCCGGTCAGATCCAGAGAGACGTCGCTGCCATCTCCAAGGCCGGAATCACCGCGCCAGTTGCACCTGACTTCCTCTGGGAGATCACCGGAACGCTGTAATTCATAAAAAAGAATGGATTTCTGTAAGGCTTCTCCATAATTATAGTTACCGGTTCCCGGAATACCTTCATATCCATTGCCGTATTCCGTCAGATTACCGGTATTCAGGATAGAAGTGCCTGTAACCGCACTGCCACCCTGCGTCCCTTCCGTACCATTCTGATGACCAGCCGCCGTATTTCCCCCGGCCCCTGCCTCCGTATGCGTTCCGTCACCGGCAGAAACTTCCGGATCCCCTGAAGTTGTATCCGCCTGCCTTTTGGCCGACATTCCATAAAGCAGGACGCCGCATACGAGCAGCACTACTGCTGCCGGAACAATAACCCAGAGCCACTCTTTTAATTTCTCCTTCATAAATTAATAACCCTGCCTTTCCGTAACCTGCAAACTTTAATGCACTTTAGTGCTATGCCGCAGGCACAATATTTGCAAAACGAATAAATTCGTTTGTGAGACTTAGAACTTCTTCGCGAAGCAGCCTTTGCTGCGAGCGGTTAGAAGTTCTTCTCACACTTCCTCCCATTATAAAGATACCTTTAGGCATTTGCGAAACAATTACTTTATAATTTTCGTTCCGCAATTTCATCCGTAAGGTTTACATAACTCAAAGTTTGAAAATATATGTTCCAAAAATGATTTCA
>DLOP01000034.1:19368-27579 GCA_002478505.1 Lachnospiraceae bacterium UBA7481 | reverse complement strand
GATGAATCTGAAATTATTATTGAGAAACAAAGGATTTTTATTTTTCCTTCTGGTGATTCCGGCAATCTCTGCGGTGATTCTGGGCTTGAAAACGAACACTACGGCGTTTTCCGATACGGAGTCCGGCAATGTTGTTCTGGAGCTGGGGGATCCTTCAGACAGAGCGGTTTATCTGGGCAATACATCGGCTTGTATTATTAAGGTGTATGATGCATCCGAAAGCGATCTATCGGAATATGTATTAAATGAGATAGCGGAAAGCGGGATGTTTTCCATCTGCCGCTGCGACGTCAGCGGTCTGAGCGAAGAGGAAGTAGAGGAGATTGCAAAAAGGGATGCGTATAATGACCGGGCCGGGATGCTGCTCTACTTAAAAGAGGCGTTTGACGAGGCAGTGTTGGATGGCGCATGGGAACAGGGTGTACAGCTCTATGTTGTATCGGAAGACGAACGTCAGGAACTTTTTGTATCAGAACTGACTGGTTTATTTGAGAGAATAAAGCAGGTGCAAAGCTTAGCAGGGAATGATATCTCTGTCATATTAGATACGCTTACCGGTATCCGGCAGAATATGCCGGAAAAAAGCGTGGTGAATCTGGCGGGCAGGGAAGAGCTTGAATTGACGCAGCAGCAGACCAACCAGCGGACAAGGATCGGGTATGCATTTGCGATTATTACTTTGGGCTTTTTATTCTGCGGAGTCTTTGTAGCACATTCGGTCATTGAAGAACAGAACAATAGGGTGTTTACCAGAATTATGTTAACCAAAATAAAAGGCAGGGATTATTTTATATCTAAGTTCATCGTGGCATTTGTGATCTGCGTACTGCAGACAATGGTGCTGGCAGTTTGTCTGTCTTTGATTCCGGGGTTAGATATGGGAATCAATATGGTAAGCTTTTGTCTGGTCATCTTTCTTTTGGGACTGATCTTTAGCGCATTAAGCCTTCTGGTCGGGGTGCTGCTTGGAGATGCTATGAGTGCCAACTATGCGGCATTTTCCATCTGGTCCATTTCCGCATTGCTGGCAGGATTATATTTCCCATTGAAGGATACGACGGAATTTTTAAAAGCTCTTTCTTATCTTATGCCGCAGAAATGGTTTATGGATGCATCGGAATTATTATTAACAGGGGACAAAAGCGGTTATTCTGTGTTATTATGTGTTACAGCGGCTTACCTGATCATGATTATCAGCGTAGGCGGTGTGGGATTGAAAATAAAGAGGTATGAATAGAGGGGTACAGCGTATGGAAGAACGATTCCGGGACCATTATTTTGTCCTGCTTCGTATGGCGCTATTGCTACTATTGGAAATTTATATTGTTTTATCACAGTCAGTATTGACAGGGGCATCGGTAGAGGTGCTCCTGTTTCTTGCGTTATTTATCGGCTTGGTTGCCGGCAAAGAATTGACAGAACCAAAGAAACGGATCTGGCTGTTAGGGGCGGCCGCAGCTTTGATGATCTATATCATAGCTGCCCTTGGAACAACATACATTTTGCTTTTTATTTTCTTGTGCTATGAAGGGTTGACTTATTGGAAACCAAGGTTTCCATGGTATCTGGCGCCCTTGGGATTGGCCTTTTTGCCCGGAGAGATCGGATGGGAAGTACAGTTTGTCATTGCGCTTTTCATGGGAATCGTTTATTTCCAACATGACTTTATCGTGGAATCCTATCGTAAACAGACCAGAGAAGATACCCTTGCGGAACAACGATTAAAGCACAGCATGAACCGCAGGGAGCATGAAATGCAGGAGGAGGTACGAAAGAGCCTGCTGCAGGCAGAAAATCAAATGTTAGAAGAAAGGGAAGAACTTTCCCAGACCCTGCACGATAAACTGGGACACAATATCAATGGTTCCGTATATCAGTTAGAAGCGGTGAAGGTGCTGATGGAAAAGGAGCCGGAAACATCTAAGAAAATGATACAGGCAGTCATTGACCAGCTCCGGGGCGGAATGGATGAGATCCGGGAGATTCTTAGAAAAGAGCGGCCAAAGAAGTATAAGCTTGCAGTCTTGCAGCTGGAAAAATTGTGTGAAGACTGCAGACGGAAGGGGATAGAGGCGGAACTGCTCATAGAGGGAGACCTGAAGGAGATTCCGGAGAAATATCTGGAAGTGATCTTGGACAATGCCTATGAAGCGGTGTCCAATTCCATGAAATATGCAAAGTGCAGCCGTATTAAGATCAGCGTGCATGTATGGAACCAGATGATCCGCTGCAGCATATCGGATAATGGCGTAGGCTGCAAGAAAATGACCGACGGAATGGGGATCTCAGGAATGCGGAAAAGAATGAGGGAAATCAACGGTATTCTGGATTTTGAAACAGAGGCCGGATTTACCATCAATATGCTGTTGCCATTATAAAAAGGAGTGAGGACATGGACAAAATTAAAATAATTATTGCGGACGATAGCGATTTTGTAAGGGACGGAATGCGGATCATATTGGATGTGGATGAAGATTTTGAAGTGATCGGCTGTGCAAGAGATGGACGGGAGGCGATTGACATTGCCAGAAAAAATCCGCCGGACATTTTCCTGATGGATATTCAAATGCCTGGAATGGATGGCATAGAGGCTACCAAATATATTGTGGAAAATAACCTTGGGAAAGTTCTGATCCTTACGACCTTTGATGATGATGAGCTGGTACAGAATGCATTGAAAAATGGGGCGAAGGGGTATCTGATCAAGAACCATACGCCGGAGCATTTAAAACAGATGATCAAATCCGTATATCACGGCACCGGCGTTATGGAGGGGGCGATCTTAGAGAATCTAGCCAAAAATACGGACGTCAAGGCAGGTGGTTTTTCTGAAGAGGGCTACACTGCAAGAGAAATGGATATTATCAGAGCCGTGGCGGAAGGGCTGTCTAACAAGGAGATTGCGAACCGCCTTTTTATCTCGGAGGGTACGGTGAAGAATTATATTACTTCTATTCTTGCAAAGGAGGATCTGTCCCATCGTACGGCACTGGCGGTGTATTATCTTACGGGAAAGAAGCCAAAGGAAACGCTTTGAGCTTAGTTTTGCATGTTTGAAAACAACTTATTACTAATGCTGACAGGAAGAATGTAGGCAAAAAGGCTTTGTATTTTAAAGATGTTTTTGGTATAATTAGGGAAGCGCTGATTTATCAGTGTTTCCCTAAAAATTTTAATAATGCGTAAGGTACCAAAGGGCAACGCAGAAATGAGGTTAAGTAAATGGATGAGAACAAAGAAATCAAACAGGATAGCAGGTCCTTCAAGCCGTTTGTTCCGGCTGATAAGATCCTTCCGGAATTTACGGTAACATCAGTTGTTTTGGGTATTCTTCTTGCCGTTGTCTTTGGCGCTGCCAATGCTTATCTGGGGCTGCGTGTGGGAATGACGGTATCCGCGTCGATCCCGGCGGCGGTTCTTTCCATGGGAATCATCCGCGTGGTCATGAGGAGGGATTCTATTCTGGAGAATAACATGGTCCAGACCATCGGCTCCGCTGGTGAATCACTGGCAGCAGGCGCGATCTTTACGCTTCCGGCGTTGTTTATGTGGGCGGCTGAAGACAGCTCTGTGGCAAATCCGTCATTCCTTGTGATTTCGGTTATTGCCATCTGCGGCGGTCTTCTCGGCGTATTCTTTATGATCCCGCTTCGTTCCGCGTTGATCGTGGAAGAACATGGTGTTCTGCCGTTCCCGGAAGGAACAGCCTGTGCGGAAGTCCTTCTTGCAGGTGAGGAAGGCGGCGCGAAATCCAAACAGGTATTTTCCGGTCTTGGAATTGCGGCGGTTTATAAATTTGTGGCAGACGGACTTGGTCTTTTCCCTAGTGAAGTAGATTGGGCGATTCCTGCATATCCGGGTTCCGGCATTGGTGCAGATGTACTTCCTGCGCTGCTGGGTGTCGGTTATATCTGTGGGGCGCGTGTTTCCTCTTATCTCTTGGGCGGCGCTGTTCTAGGATGGTTTGTGATCATGCCGGCGCTTGTTCTGGTGGGAGGCGATAATATCATGTTTCCTTCAGAAGTAGCATTTAACGCTATGAGTGCGGGAGAGTTATGGTCGAAGTTTTTGCGTTATATAGGTGCTGGTGCGGTTGCGGCAGGAGGCATCTTAAGCCTGATCAAATCACTTCCGTTAATTATTAAAACATTTGCCAAAGCAATCAAGGGCTTTGGACATAAAGGGGGCTCGGATCGTACAAGCCGTGACCTCCCGCTTCCTTATGCCATGGCAGGAGTGGTCATTATCGCGGTTCTCCTTTGCCTGATACCGGCGATTCCCATTACACCCTTGGCTGCAGTCATTATCGTTATTTTTGGTTTCTTTTTTGCAACGGTGTCCGCTCGTATGGTCGGGTTGGTAGGATCGTCCAATAATCCGGTTTCCGGTATGGCGATTGCCACACTGTTGATTGCCGCTACGCTTTTAAAAGCAACCGGTAACACAGGAATGACCGGAATGACTGTGGCGATCAGTATCGGCACGGTTATTTGTATCGTTGCCGCAATGGCGGGTGACACTTCTCAGGATCTTAAGACCGGATATATTGTTGGCGCGACGCCGTCAAAGCAGCAGATCGGAGAATTGATCGGCGTTGTATGTTCGGGTCTGACGATTGGCGGCGTGCTCTATCTTCTGAATGCAGCATGGGGGTATGGATCTTCTGAGCTTCCCGCTACGCAGGCAACTTTGATGAAGATGGTTGTTGAGGGCGTTATGGGAGAAAGTCTTCCATGGGGGCTTGTTCTGATCGGCGTCTTTATAGCGATTTTTATAGAGATCATCGGTATCCCGGTTCTGCCTTTTGCTATTGGTCTGTATCTGCCGATCCATCTATCCGTTCCTATTATGATTGGCGGATTGATCCGTTTGTTGCTGGAGAAATGGAAATTTAAAGATAAGAAGCGGCAGGAGGATATTATCAGCAACGGCGTATTATTTTCTTCCGGTATGATTGCCGGTGAAGGTCTGGTTGGAATTTTGCTGGCTGTCTTTGTGGTATTTAATCTGGAGCTGAACCTTGGATTCAGCCTTGGAAATGCAGGCGGCTGCGTATTCTTTGCGCTGCTGATCGCTGTTATGATGTTCATTATTACAAAAAAGAAGAAGGATAAATAGATCGGAACCATTGGAGGAATATCATGCCCGTTCAAAAAAAGACTGCTCCTAAAAAGGTTTCCCGAAACTATATGGACAGCATTCCGGAACGTTCCGGACAGATGCCATGGCGTATCCGCGAGGATGGAATGGTAGAGATCGATATGGAAAATAAGGGATTTTACCATACCATTGCGCAGAAGTTCTGGAAGAAACCCAGGATAAGCCATATCGCACTGGAGAAATACGGCACGGTGGTATGGAAAAATATCGACGGGCAGAATACCATATACGATATCGTCCGGATCATGGAGGCAGAGTTCCCGGAGGAGAAAGACAGGATGCTGGACCGTGTGGTAACGTATATGGGAACATTGCAGAGAAGTAAATTTATTACAATCAAAGAATCATAGGGCATGGAGGATTCGTATGAGTTGTTTGGGCAATCTTTTATGGTTTCTGTTTGGCGGTTTCTGGCAGGGAATATCATGGATATTGGCAGGCGTATTATGGTGCATTACCATCATCGGTATTCCGATTGGTAAGCAGTGTTTTAAACTTGCCGCGATTACCTTTTTTCCTTTCGGCAAGGAAGTCCGGTATGGCGGCGGTGCACTGTCCATTATCGCTAATATTTTCTGGGTGATCCTCAGCGGTATCCCGCTGGCGCTTGCGGCGCTGGTAAATGGTATTCTATTCTGCTGTACGATCATAGGGATTCCATTTGGACTGCAGTGTTTTAAATTTGTAAAACTGGCGCTATTTCCCTTTGGGGCGACGGTTGAGACTAAGGTATAGATATGGGCCGAGAAGAAAAGGAGGCAGGAGATCCTGCTTCCTTTTAGCTTTAGGGAACGGAATGGAAGTACTGTTTATAGGACTCTATTTGTGATACTCTATTTATAAGGTCACATTTATGCAACGGAAATATTTAAAAAATGAATTTCGCAAACGACTAATCTTCAATAAGGTAATTGCGAAAGAGTTAAGTCCGGCTTACATAACTCTTTGTTTGAAAATAGTTGTTCCAAAAACATCATAAATGAAATCATTTTTGGAACAACTATTTTCAAACTTCGAGTTATGTAAACCTCATAGACAGAATTGTGGAACAAAAAATTTTAAAGCAATTGTTTTACAATTACATATTTTGGTTAAAAGAAAGGAAAGAGTGCATTATGAAGATCATCCACTGTGCAGATATCCATTTAAATTCCAAAATGGCTTCCAATCTCACAAAGGAAAAGGCGAAAGAGAGAAAGGCGGAGCTGCTGCATACCTTTATCCGCATGGTGGACTATGCGGTCAAAGAGGAAGTACAGGCAGTCATCATCGCAGGAGATCTGTTTGATCATAACCAGATCAATAAAACGACGCGCAATGCCGTATATGATCAGATCAAGCTTCATCCATGGATAGAGTTTTATTATCTGCAGGGTAATCATGATTCCAACAGCTTTTTGACTGATATGGAGGAGATTCCGGAGAATCTTAAACTGTTCGGGAAGGAGTGGATCACCTATACGGCTGGTGAAGGTAGGACGGTGATGAAAGATGAGACATCCGGATCTGAGTCGCAGCAGAGCTGCGACATGGGGAGTAGCGTGAGTGGCTTAAATCAAAGTGCTGTGAGAAAGATTGCCATCACAGGCGTGGAACTCGATCAGGAAAACAGTTCCTCTGTGTATCATTCACTGGTGCTGGACGCAGGCTGCTTTAATATTGTGGTCATGCATGGGCAGGAAAGCGAACAGTCCGGAAAAGATAAGACAGAGATCATTGCGTTGCGGGAGCTGAGAAATAAGGGGATCGATTATCTGGCATTGGGACATATCCATAGATATAAAGAAGACAGGCTGGACGCCAGAGGGATCTATTGCTACTGCGGCTGTCTGGAAGGACGCGGCTTTGATGAATGTGGAGAGCATGGTTTTGTGTTATTGGAGATCGATGAGGAGGAAGGAACCTGCTGCCGGACCTTTGTGCCATTTGCCTGCCGTCAGTTATATGAGATTCCGGCAGATGTCTCCGGCTGCCATACCACTTCGGATATGAAGGAAAGGATCGATAATGCTCTGGAGCAGGAGATTGCGTCAAAGAGTATGGTGAAAGTGGTTCTGACGGGGGAAATCGGTGTAAATGATGAGATGGATATCGATCTGTTATCTAAGCAGTATCAGGATTCTTTCTACTTCTTTAAGATAAAAAATCAGACAAAGTGGAAGATCGACTATCATGCATATGAATTGGACGAGTCTCTCAAGGGGGAATTTATCAGAACCGTGAGAGAGGCGGAGGGAATGTCGGAGGAAGATAAGGCGGCGGTGATCCGTTATGGGATACTGGCTGTTTCTGGAGAAGATATTTCAACTTTATAAATTTTATGGAAAACATGGTGGAAAGATTTCGGATTTGCTCTGCGGTAGTGCGGTGGCATGAATGTCAGAATACAAGATAAAAGAAGGGAAATGATTGCTCATATGAAAATAATCAGCTGTCATATCGAGAATTTCGGAAAGCTCAGTAATTACGACTTTCATTTTGAAAAAGGATGCAACGTGATCTGCCAAAGGAACGGCTGGGGAAAAAGTACCCTGATGGCGTTTTTAAGGGTCATGTTGTATGGCTTTGTGAATGAGTCGAAGAGAAGTGAGCTGGAAAATGAGCGTAAACGGTATAAGCCATGGCAGGGAGGCGCTTATGGCGGCAATCTGACATTTGAAGCAGGGGGCAAAACATACCGGTGTTACAGGGTATTTGGAGATAAGGAGAAGGATGACCAGTTTCGACTGGTGGACGATGCCACGAATCTGGAAACAGATGATTTTTCGGAAAGACTTGGGGAAGAATTGTTCCAGATCGATCAGGATTCCTTTTTGAAAAGCGCGTGTATCGGTCAGATGAAATCAGATGTTCGATTTGTGGAGGCAACCGGAAGTATGAGTGCCAAGCTGGGCGATCTGATGGAGGAGACCGGGGATATCAGTCAGTTCGAGGTGGTGGATAAGAAACTTACCGATCTGCTGAATCAGATGTCGCCAAGGCGTGCTACAGGTTCTTTGTATAAGCAGAAGAAAGAGATTGAGGAGTATGAAAAATCATCTGTTTCCAGAT
>DLOP01000034.1:18652-19296 GCA_002478505.1 Lachnospiraceae bacterium UBA7481 | reverse complement strand
TGAATGAAAAGCAGAAACAGCTGGTTCTTCAGGAGAAACGGAAACGTTATCAGGCATTGATCGCAGAGCGCGATCAGAAGCAGGAGGAATATGAGAGCCAGCGGGAGCGGCTTCCAAAGGAACTTCCGGAAGAAAACGAACTGGAACGGAAGATCAAAACGGCGGCGGAGATGGAAGAAAATCATTCCGCCATGGAGATTTATGCTCTTTCAGCGGAGGAAGAACAAAGTTTGAAAGGTTATGAAGATAAATTTAGTATCCGCCGGAGAGGAAGTCAGCTGCCTGCTGATGAGGTATCCGGCAGCAGTCCGTCGGAATGCCGTCCGCCTGAAAGGGAGGAGATCGATCAGATCAGGGGCGCGATACAAAAGTGGCGTGATCATCAGGGGAAATTGAACGAACTCCGGCTGCCGGATGAGGATCGCCGGAAGCTGGAGGCATACCGAAGCCGTTTTTCGGATGGGTCGCCGAAAGAGGATGAACTGGAAAGACTGATCCGCGGCTGGGAGAAGAGAAATCAGAAGAAAGAGGCGCTTGCCACCAAGAAAGCGTCTTTGAATATGGCGAAAATGATGGCGCAGCAGGCAAAAGAGGCGGCGCTAAGAGATGTGGCTTTAAGAGATGCGGAAGCCAGAGCCGAGGCG
>DLOP01000034.1:10226-18488 GCA_002478505.1 Lachnospiraceae bacterium UBA7481 | reverse complement strand
CTTTGATATTCGCGGACAGCATGCGTAAGAAAGGACAGAAGAAAGCAAAAGCGGCATTGCATAAGACGGGGGCATCGTTGCCTATAGACAGTCAAGACGACTTTGATGATATGGATGAGGAAGCTTTGAGTGAGGAAGATGAAGCAGTCCTTAGTCTGGAACAGGAGATCCGGGAAGATGATGATTTTATCCATAAGACAGAAGCAGAGGTAAGGCGTTATCTGGAGATTTATAAGATAGAGTGGGAGGAATACAGGATATCAGATGAACTCCATCAGCTGAAGAATGCTGTCCGCGAATATCAAAGTATTCTGGCAAGGGAAGAACGCTACAGACAGCAGGAGAAGGAATGTAGCAATGATGTACTGCAGCGGCAGATCGAGGAGTTTTTGGGGAGGTATGACGCTCCGGAAGTGATTGCGGCAGGCGAATACGGGGAATTGCTGCAAAGACTGATCGGCGATGTGGAGAAGTATCAGGAGCTGAAAGAAAAGAGGGATCATTACACCCGGCGCGTCAGGGTATATGAGCAGCAGAGGGAGGAAATACATAGCTTTATGGAACAGATGTCTTTGGAACCGGAAGGCGATCTGTATGAGCAGCTTCTGGAATTGCAGAAGCATCTGAGAATATGTCTCGAGAAGCGACAGCAATTGCAGTCGGCGGAGCGGGCGCTGGAAGAATATAAAGATAAAGAGGACAGCAGGGCATTTTTGGGCGAACCGGAGGAGGAAGTTTCGGAGACTGCGGAACAGTTATATGAGAGGCAAAATGAAATCTCCAGACAGATGGAGCGTGTGCAGAGCAATATCCATGCCTATCATATACAGTTGGAGGAGAATGAAGAAAAGATAGAGCAGATCAATGAACAGGAATTGCTGTTAGAAGAGTTGAAGGAGATTTATGACGCGGACTTAAAGAAGTATCATCATCTGGTCAAGACACAGGAATACTTAAAGATTGCAAAAGAGAGACTGACAGAAAAATATATGGCGCCATTGTCCAATGGCTTTAGAAAGTATTACGGGATATTGACCGGGGGTGAAGCCGGAAGATACCGGTTGGATGCGAATGCCCATTTGACCATAGAGGAACAGGGACTTCCAAGGCTGCCGGAGCTGTTGAGCGCCGGGTATCGGGATATCGCCGGACTCTGTATGCGGATGGCGCTGATCGATGCCATGTATCAGAACGATGCGCCGTTTATCCTGATGGACGATCCCTTTGTCAATTATGATGAGCAGAATCTGCGGGGCGGAATGGAATTCCTGAAAAAGGCGACTGAAAGGTATCAGATCATTTATTTTACCTGCAGGCAGTCAACCCCTTATTAGATTTTTAAACTAGTTCTTGATTTTATCATGTATGTGCGATATTATGTTGATAGAACTTGGGGATATAGCTCAGTTGGGAGAGCGATGCGTTCGCAACGCATAGGTCAGGGGTTCGAGTCCCCCTATCTCCATTTTTTATTAAATCCTTATTTTATGTGGCTATTCTGAAAATGCCCATAAAATAAGGATTTTCTAGTCTTTTTAAAAATATTATTTTTTCATAGAAAAGAAAAAATATAAAAAAATGAATACTATGCAACACGAAATGCAACACGATGGGATATAGCGGTGGGCGTGGATGATACCAAAGTTTAAAACGGCATTTAGAAAACTAAATGCCGTTAGTACCAAAATATTAAAAGATGCTTGTTCCTCCTGTTCCCATGCCTACCTCCTTATAGATTGTCATCTATGTATTTATTTTATTCAATTTTTACAGAATTGTCAATTGCATTTATAATTTAATTTGTATCAATGATAGTTCCACCTGTTACTGCTTTTCTTGAGATTTCTTTTTGTTCGTCTTGTTTTTGCTTTTTGTAATCAGCCCACTTTTTATATAGCCAGATTACATTTGTATAGAATTTTCCTGCATTGTCAATATTTTTGGATGATATGGAATAATATAACACATATACTATTTCAAGGTATGACTGATGTAATGATTGATATACGACAGATTCATTGGCGGTATTATGACTGAAATGCATAGCAAAAAATTCCATATTATTAAGTATAGTTTGGATATAATCCATCATAAAAGCAAGTGCTATATTATAATCGTTGAATGTAGTAATTTGTTTTTTGGTTTCTTCTGCATCTTTCTCATTTGCATAAAAAGGTCCATATATGTTTAAATTCAAGTTATATATTATAGTTGCTTTTTGTACTGCTTCAGAAAATATATGGGAGTTTTGAATATCTTTGAGCATTTTAATCTGATCTTCGGAGAGAAAATCATGCAGTTCATCATTGTCAAAATGTTGTATATCAGATATTTTTATGGATTTTAGTATCTCATAAATGCCAGATTCTTCAAATACATATCTAATAGCAGGAAATAGTGATAATATATTGTCTTTATAATATGCTGCCAGATCAATCGCTTTTTGCACCTGTGTAATTTCTAAGGTGATACGAGAACTTTTAGAAGAAAGATAATATTGCCATACAGCAATAACGACACCCGAAATAACAAATAAGCCACCAATAATCTGTGATGAATAATACAGACATTCCATATATCCTAATTTGGATTGAGATAAATAGTAAATAAATGAAAAAACAATTTCAAGTATTATCGCAATGGAGATAATAAATACAGCCATTACTTTTCTTGATATATTTTTATGGTTGTAAATTTTCATTAGTAATCTCCTTTCCGGTTATTATGATCTGTACGGATAAACATATGATATAGGGCAGAATCTGAAATTTGTATTAATTATTATTTTTTTCGGTTTTCAAAAATTGCGCATATGAAATAAGTCGGTCTAACTGGTCTGGGGGAAGACTTTGCGAAAGCTTTACTAAATAATCTATATTAGAATTAGTATCTTTTCTTGTATCATCCATTTCATCCCAACCCATAAGATAAGGAATGCTACATTTTAGAACCTTAGCCAGCGGTTCCATAATGTTAGTTGGCAATTTTTCAATTTCTTTGCTTTCGTATCTATAAATGGTCGCTCTGGATACATGGAGCGCATTGGCTACTTCGTCGGCAGATAAACCAATTTCTTTACGTCTTTTCTTGATACGTTCATTAATCTCCATATCGAAGACCTCCTTGTAAAGAAATCATACTACAGCAGTCGCATAAATGCAACAAATATAAAATATATTCTCAAAAACGCGAAAAATATATTGACATTAAATATATACTGTGTTATTTTCAAAACATATATAAGCGTATTTTGCGACAAAGAAAGCAATATATGACTTTTAAATCTGGCGTTTTGCCTGATATGGTTCTGTCAGGAACTGTATAATCACCATAAAATTATAAAATTTAACATTTATGCATTTGTGACACTCTTGACCCTAAGAAACCGGAAGTTTAACAAATTACCATGATTACGAAAATAGAAAAACTGGAGGATTAATATATGATAAATGCAAAAGAGGCGGCAAAGTGGTTTATCTACCGTAATCCGGAACTTTCGTCCGGATATATTGATGAGAATACCAAGATCAATAAACTGCTGTATTTTTCTAATTTAATGCATTATTGCGTAGATCATAAGGTTTTGTTTGATGAAGAGTTTGTTGCTTTTCCAAACGGACCGGTGGTATTCAGTGTTTACCGGGATTACCGGTATCATGGGCTGAATCTCCTGCCGCAGCAGAGTCCACGGATCGAAGGTATTCAGGGGCAGATTCTTGATATCATTAATTTTGTCTATGGCGACATGTCTGCAGATCAGCTTGTGAAAGAGTCACACACACATTCGTTGTGGAGGAATGTGCGGCATCTGATCCCCGGCAATCCACAAATTGATTTTTCCAAAGTGGAGCCGGAGCTTGCAGAGTATAACAGGGCATTGTATAGAACATATGCAGAGATGGATTTTGGTGTTCTGGTAAAGGAGAAAATATGCGGCAATACCTATTATTATTTAAAGGATTCCTTTGTCATGACAGATAATATTGTGGAGAACCTGTCGCAGCTTGGGAGATACGGGGAACCCAGATTCCTTGAATATATCGACGGAGAGCTGGTGATTTCTTAATGAAGGATGTGATGATCGCTTTTTTATATTTCCCGAACGACCCCAGTCATAATGGCGCGGCGCATCAGGTGTATGTGGCGGAACATACGGAGGGGATTTTGAGATTTTATTCCATTTCCTCCATTCTGGGGAAGGAACGGCGTGTTTATGGGGAGGATAGCAGCCGGTATGCAGTGATTCTGCCGCCGGAACACAGGTACAATGGATTCCGCGTGCCCTCTTTTATTGACTGCAGTAAGATGTACCAGATCGTGATCGAACGCCCCATCGATCTGTCAACTTTGAAGCAGAGGATGCTGGCTCCTGAATTGAAGCAGCGGATAGAATCTAAGATCGCGGAAATGAAGAAAATGGGGAAACATATGATTTTTCGAATTAATGAAAAAGATTTTCGGGTGTGGAACCCAAGAGTATGCTATAATCATAATATTGGTTCCTATTAAAAAGGAAACTTGGAGAACAGAAGGGAGAAAAGGGCGTCATGCGTGGCATGGGGACGGTGATCAATGTTGCGGCAGTGGTTCTTGGCGGACTGATCGGATTGTTATTCGGAAAGAAACTTAAGGCGCGGTTTCAGGAGACGCTGATTGGCGCGATAGGGGTATGCGTTTTATTTATTGGGATTGCAGGCGCAATGGGGGAAATGCTGACGGTTCGTGAAACTGGTTTGCAGAGCGGAGGCACCATGGTATTGATCGGAAGCATGGCGCTGGGCTCTATCATCGGTGAATTGCTGAATCTGGAAGGGCTTTTAGAACGGTTTGGAGGCTGGTTGAAGATCAAAGCAAGAAGCGAAGGCGACGCGGGCTTTGTAGAGGGATTTGTAACGGCTTCTCTGACAATCTGTATTGGGGCTATGGCTGTGGTAGGATCTATTCAGGATGGTCTTCAGGGCGATAGCTCCATTCTTGTGGCGAAGGCGGTTCTTGATATGATGATTATCATGATTATGACAGCGTCGAAGGGCCGGGGATGTATTTTTGCGGCGATTCCCGTTGCGGTGTTACAGGGGAGCATTACGGTACTTGCGTTCTTTCTGGAGCCTGTGTTTACGGAACAGGCGCTTTCTTATCTGTCCATGGTGGGTTCCGTTCTTATTTTTTGTGTGGGGATCAATCTATTATGGAAACAGAAGCTTAAGGTAGCCAATATGCTGCCTGCGTTGGTAATTGCAGTGATCTGGGCATTGATAGAGGGATAAAAATACTGTGATATGGTTAGGATTTTATTTCATTAAAAGTAAAAGTGTAAACAGAAGTTTATCGGAACATAGAGAAATTTAGTCCGATAAATTGAATTTTTACTTAATGAGATTTATAATTGGATGGAAAGAAATGTGCTGAAGAAGATTTTGCGACTATTTTTGGGAGATAGAGATCATGGAGAAAAGAACAACACGTTTTTTGAATATAAGTCTTGTTCTGGTATCGCTTTTTTGTATCATCATATTTATTATTCAGGCTGTCTGGTCCAATCTTATGGGAGAGGAGGCTATCAGACGGCTGGGCGTCTTTTATATGTCGGGAATCAGCGAGCGGGTAACCTCTCATTTCGGAACGGCCATGGAGCTTCGTCTGTCTCAGGTAGAATCGCTGGTAGACGCTGTGCCGCCCGGACGCGTTACGACGGAAAGCGCCATGCAGGTGGCGCTGAATTATAATGCGCGCTCCGCGGGGTTTGAATATCTGGCTCTTTATACGGAGGACGGCACCTTTCATATGCTTTACGGCTCTCAGGTGACGCCGGATGTCCCGGAGGACATGTACCGTTCCGTTCAGGGAGGCCAATATAATGTCTGTGCAGGAAAGGATGCCGCAGGAACGCCGGTTGTGTTAATGGGCGTACCGGCCGCTTACCCCACGGGCGACGGGAATAAGAGCATCGCTTTGGTTGCGGGGCTGCCCAGGACTTATCTCAGTGATACCCTGGAAACCAATATGCAGGGCACTATCATGGAATATTCGATCATCCGCACGGATGGCAGCTATGTGTTAAGTACCGATGCCATCGAAGAGAATTATTTTGACCGGATCGAAGGTCTTTACGAGACCTGTAATGGAAAAGAGCCGGCGCAGTACGCGGAGGAATTTCGGGAAGCCTTGGAAGCCGGCAGGGATTATACCAGCGAAGCGCTGATTGCAGGCGAATCCTGGAATGTCTATTGCACCAGTCTTCCGAATTCGGAGTGGCACCTTATTTTGAAGATTTCCCATAATACCATGGATGAGACGGTCAATCTTTTACAGAGAAATTGGACCTTTGTTTCCGTTGGCGGCGGCGCTCTGATCATCGGCGCACTGCTTCTTGTCTTTTTGGGATATTACCGTCTGACAAAGTTACATATGCAGGCATTGGAGGAAGCCAGAGAAACAGCGGAACGGGCGATGCTTTTAGCGGAGCGGTCTAACAGGGTGAAGAGTGAATTTCTCTCCAACATGAGCCATGATATCCGTACTCCGATGAACGGCATTATGGGAATGACGTCGGTTGCCATCAGCAGTCTGGATAATCCCTCCAAGGTGCGTTCCTGTCTGAAAAAGATACATATCTCCAGCAGACACCTGTTGGGATTGATCAACGATATGCTCGATATGTCCAAAATTGAGACCGGGAAGCTTACCTTAAATATGGAACCCCTTTGTATACGTGATATCATGCAGAACATTGAAACGGTCATTCAGCCCTTAATTCAGGAGAATAAACAGCATTTTAATATTTACTTACATGATATTTATCATGAAAATGTATGCTCGGACAGAGTCCGTCTAAGCCAGATCCTTTTGAATATTCTCGGAAACGCGGTGAAGTTTACACCGGAGGGCGGCACTATTGATATGGATCTGTATGAAGAGGATTCTCCGATGGGAGATGAATATATCCGTTCCCATCTGCACGTCAGAGATAACGGCATAGGGATGTCCAAAGAATTTCAGGAAAAGATATTTGACGCGTTTGCCAGAGAAGATAACGCCCGTGTGGATAAAACAGCCGGAGCCGGGATGGGTCTGACGATTACCAAGCATATTGTGGACGCAATGGGCGGCACCATTACCGTAGAAAGCGAGCAGGGAAAAGGCAGTCATTTTCATATTGCGATAGATATGGAAAAAGCGACGCACCAGGAGAAGAAACTACAGTTGCCGAAACGGAATATTCTGGTGATCGATGATGATCAAACAGCAGGAGATCTTGCCGTCTCCTCCTTGGAATCTATCGGGCTTAAGGCGGAGACAGCGGCAGAGTTGCAGCAGGCTTCCAAAATGATAGAGGAGCGCCGCGGCGAAAATGAGAACTATCACATGGTTCTTCTGGATTGGGATGTACAGGGACAGGATTGGATTAGGGATGCGGAAAAATTGTCCGGTCTTTTGGGACAGGATCTGCCCGTGATCATCATCACTGACGGCGAATGGGATGAATTGGTGGGGCAGATAGAAAAAACCTGTATCAGCGGGTTTATTTCAAAACCCCTGTTTCGTTCCAGTCTTTATTATGGACTGCGTCAGTTTATAGAAGCGGAGACGCTGAAGCAGGAGCAGAAAGAAGAAGTAAATAAAGAAGGAATAGATAAAGAAGGAATAGATAAAGAAGAAGTAGATAAAGAAAAAATAGATAAAGAAAAAATAGATAAAGAAAAGGTAGATAAAGAAGAAGCAGGCAAAGAAGAAACCGGCATTGAATTAAAAGGCAGACGTATCCTCATAGCAGAAGATAACGAATTGAACTGGGAGATCGCCAGCGCGATTCTTTCGGAATTTGGACTGGAAGTGGATTGGGCGGAAAACGGGAAGCTTTGTGTGGAACAGTTTGAACAGTCTGCTCCGGGGTGGTATGACGCTATCTTAATGGATCTTCGAATGCCTGTTATGACAGGTTTTGAAGCGGCGGAAGCGATACGGAAGCTGGAGAAGGAAGACGCGCAGACCATCCCCATTATTGCGGTCAGCGCGGATGTCTTTGAGGAGGATGTTCAAAAATGTCTTGATTGTGGGATGAATGCCCACACGGCGAAACCTTTAGACCCCCAGAAAGCGCTTTCTCTGATAGAACAGTATCTTCATTAGGAAAATGCTGATAAAAGCGGTGATTTTATCAGCGCTTTCTCAGAATCAATAGGAATGGAAAGGCAAGTAGATTGAAAAATAAGCTTGATAGCTTATTTTTCAATCAGCAATTTGAGTCAGAGCCTCAAATTG
>DLOP01000034.1:0-10176 GCA_002478505.1 Lachnospiraceae bacterium UBA7481 | reverse complement strand
CTGCTCTGACATGGAGGATTATTATGAAAAAAGGATACAGATTGATAAGCATTCTGCTTTTGGCAGTTCTTTTATCTTCCTGCGGCGGAACAACTCCGGGTATGGAGTCGGAGGATGAGGGCAGCAGCGCCCAAACAATAGAACTGACTTTGTGGACTTTCCCCATAGGGAACTGGGGAAATCCCACGGCAGTAGCAAGTATGCTGAACGATTTTCATAAGGCGTATCCGGGTATTCATGTATCGGTAGAATACTTAAATTACGATAACGGAGATGAAAAGATCAATCAGGCGGCAGCAGACGGAACCCTTCCGGATCTGATCATGGAAGGACCCGAGCGCCTTGTGGCAAACTGGGGAGAAAAAGGCTGGATGGTGGATCTGTCTGATCTGTGGGAGTCTGATACGGCAGGTGAGATATACGATAATATCAGAGAAGCCTGCCATCACAAAAACGGAGAGTACTATGTGTTTCCCATCTGTATGTCGGCACACTGTATGGCCATCAATTATGATATGTTCAAAGAGGCAGGCGCCCTTCGGTACATTGATCAAGAGACGCATACCTGGACGACGGAGGATTTTATCAATGCAGTACAGGCCTTGAATGATTACGCGGAAGCTCAGGAGCAGGATATCAGTGCGGGCATCGTATACTGCAAAAATCAAAGCGGTGATCAGGGGACACGCGCTCTGGTGAACAATCTGTATGGCGGTACATTTACGGATGCAACACATACCTATTATACAGTAGACAGCGAAGAAAACATAAAAGCATTGCAGCTTCTTTATGATTTAGAGGGTATCATCATTGAACCTTCGTTTTCCTCCGGAGATGCCATTGATCTGTTCTGCAGAAAAGAAACGGCAATGTGTTTCTGTTGGAACGGCTCTTTGGAGGTTCAGCAGACCATCAATCACCCGGAGCTGGATTTTGAAGTTTTTCCGATGGCATTTCCAACCAATCAGGATACGCCGAGGCTGCAGGGCGGTATCTGGGGCTTGGGGGCTTTTGACACCGGCGATCAGGAACGGATCATGGCAGCCAAAACCTTTATCCGCTACATGACAGAAAATGATGTTCCTTACACCCGGGCGGTAAGGGCTTCTTCCTACTGGCCGGTGCGGGACATGGACAATTTATATGAAAATGACCGGCTTATGACGGAGTACAGTATTTTTATGCCGTACATGGGCGACTATTATCAGATCACCCCCGAATGGTCCAAGGCACGTACCGCATGGTGGCAGATGCTTTCCAAGATCGGAGACGGGGCGGATATTCCGGAGGCGGTGAAAGACTTTCCTTCTCCGGAGTGATCAGAAGAAAAGCCGGATGGTATCAAATAGGCAGTAGAGGAATATGGTATGGTACAGAGGTGGCAGGGCAATAAGAAATCTGCATTCACACATAATCCCCCGCAATGCATATCATGATAGAGAGAGATTAAAAGGAGACTTTTCATGAGTTGCAGTCATTGCGCGGATCAAACAGATCACGAACCAAATCCCTATGTTTTAAATATTGAACAGACAGCGATACAAAACAAAAATTTCCGTACGACCGTCTGGACAGGATGCCATTTGCAGATGACGGTTATGAGTATTCCGCCCCGTGGTGAGATTGGTTTTGAAGTTCATCCGAACACGGATCAATTGATCAGAGTAGAGCAGGGAACGGCAGTAGTAAAAATCGGGGAATGTGAAAAACATCCGGATCATCAACAAAAATTATGTGCCGGAGACGCTGTTTTTATCCCTGCCGGAACAGGGCATAATGTTGTCAATACCGGAAGGAATGCCTTAAAGGTGTCCTCCGTATATGCACCTCCCAATCATAAGAGGGGAACAGTGCATCCCACGAAGGCAGATGCTGATAGAGAAGAGTACTGATGAACGAATAATGAATAGGGTGCCGCTCCAGGATGACGTGTCAGTCATGGAGCGGCAATTCTTTTGATTCCATGGGCAGCATTTTCCTGATATTTATAATGTTATTTTTCTTAAAAACTTGACAAAATAGGTTGATGTTGAGAGAATAAATGGTATCAAATATTGTTTTCCTTAATGAATTATGTAAATTTAAGTAGTCAAATGACGAATCAATCAATGACGCAAAATACGATAGGAGTAAATGATGTGTGAATTATCAATATTGATGCCGTGTTTAAATGAAGCGGAAACTTTAGCTGTATGCATAAAGAAAGCAAAGTCATTTTTAGAATCCAGTCAAATAGATGGGGAAGTTTTGATCGCTGATAACGGCAGTGAAGATGGAAGTATTGAAATAGCCGAAAGAGAAGGTGCCAGGGTAGTCAATGTTAAAATCAAAGGATATGGAAGCGCATTGATCACAGGATGCAATGAGGCTAAAGGAAAATATGTTATCATGGGTGATTCGGATGATAGTTATGATTTTTCGAACCTTATGCCTTTTGTTGAAAAGCTGAGGGAAGGATATGAGCTTGTCATGGGCAATCGTTTTGCCGGAGGTATTGAACCGGGGGCGATGCCTTGGCATCACCGTTATATTGGAAACCCTGTTCTGTCATTTATAGGAAGGCTTTTTTTCAAGAGTAAGATAAAGGACTTTCATTGTGGGTTAAGAGGTTATAATCGTGAGAGTATAATGAAGCTTGGTCTTAAAACTACCGGAATGGAATATGCAAGTGAAATGGTAGTTATGGCTGAATTAAATCATCTGAAGATCACAGAGGTTCCGACAACTTTAAAAAAGGATGGAAGAAGCCGGGCGCCGCATTTAAGAAGTTTCCGCGATGGATGGCGTCATTTAAAATTCTTATTTATGTACGCTCCAAATTGGCTGTTTTTATATCCGGGCATTGCATTACTGGCAATAGGATTACTGGGAAGCGTTTTTCTTTTGTTTGGACAGATTTCTGCTTTTAAAATAACTTTCAGTATCCATACGCTTTTATATTGTATGTTTTTTATTATCTTTGGATTGAATATCATGGGTATGTTTTTTCTTGTAAAGCTGTATGCTTATAACCATCATTTTTTGCCGGATAATTCATCTGTAAATTGGAATAAACGGTTGAAAGAGGATACGTTTATTTTTGGGGGTATCTTTCTTACTGTCATTGGAATCGTATTAAGTATCTGCGCATTGTTATACTGGGGTTCTAAGGGATTTTCGGAACTTGTGCCTGAAATATCCATGAGAATAGCGATTCCGGCTGTATCAGTACTTGAAATAGGTTTGCAGTCAGTTTTCTTTGGATTTATGGTGGGTATTTTGAAAATTGATTTTAAAAAAGAGGACTAGCTTATGTTTATTCATAATTTTAAAAAAAACATTACAGATATTAAAAATGTTTTTAAATATTGTTATATCCTTATTGCGCTTATATGTTGTTATCTCACATTAAGACCGTTACAGAATCAGATTTCTGAAAGCATCCGTATTCTCTGTTATGTTCTTTGCGTATTTTCAATTTATACTTGGGATGCTGTTTCTCCGGAAGTAAATAAAATATTTGATAAACCATGGAAAAAAATGATAAAAATAATTTTGGAGATCTATGGAACGGTGGCATTTACCGGGATCTACTTTTTGAAGTCAACTATACAATATGAGATCATTTATCCAAAGCTTGTATATTTTATGCTCTCATTTTGCTGGGTGTGCCCGATCATTAAACGTTTTATCGCCTTTTTGAGCAGATCTGTCAAGCTAATAGAAATTTCAAAGCATGAAACGAAGTTATCAACGCGTCTTGTTCTTATCGGGATCATGATGATCCCGTGTATCATTTTTCTGATTGCGTTCAACCCTGCAATTACTTCACCGGATTCTATGTTTTGTTATAATATGGGACATAATCCAACGGCGGGAATGTTAGATTGGCATCCCCCTTTTTACATATTTGTTTTAAGCCTTCTATTAAAAATATGTGATTCAATTTCTTTTTTGATCATTGTTCAGGATATTTGTTTTTGTGCTGTTTTTGTAGATGGTATTTTATTTTTGTATCGATGCGGATTTTCAAAAAAATTATTAGGTCTGTTATATATATTTATTACTTTTGGCATGAGTAATGTTATTCAGCTTGTGACTTTATGGAAAGATATACCGTATATGACGTCTATTTTATGGTTAACGCTTCTTTTGGTCAAGCTCGTTATGAAATGGGATGAGTATAAGAATAAATGGAGTTGGTATGTTCAATTCATTTTAGCTGTGGTTTTTACTTGTCTTTTTCGACAAAACGGAATTTTGCCGGCAGGTGCGGTTTTGATCCTGCTTCCGTTTTTTGTAAAGTTTTCAAAGAAATCAATTTTTTCATGCATTATGTGCCTTATGTTGATCGTGCTGGTTAAAGGCCCGCTTTATCAGTATATGAACATAGAGTCAGCTCCGCAATTAAAATTTTTCTCTTTGGCAAATGATATGATGTATCCGTATTATATGGGCAGGCCGGTTTCGGAAGAAGTGATGGAAGTAATCAACAAAATCACAAATGATGATCCGGGCAATTGGGTATATAATCCATATGATGTTAATTATAATAAAGAAGAACCAAGCGGTTATTCAACTGTTGAATTCCTGAGGATCTATTGTAAAAGTATCATTCAAAATCCAAAAGAAATGGTTATGGCAATAGCCACAAGAAATGCTGTTATTTGGAGCATTGCCAGACCAAATGATGAATGTGCAGGATGTGTAAATCACTTGGAAGAATGGTTGACGGATGCAACCTATCCCCCTCGTGTGTACAATAAATTGACATATATAATCACTGATTTTTGTAATTGGGTCACAAATAATACGCTTTTATATTTGTTTTTATGGAGAACAGGAATATATAATCTGCTGATTTTGATTATGCTCGCTGTAACTGTTTGCAAACAAAAAAAACAGAAATTATTTCATTTGTTCCCGTATGTGCCTATCATCATGAATTTAGCTGCCCTATTTATCGCATCGGGGTGGTCGGATTACAGATATTTCTGGCCAAGCATGACCATCAGCCTGTTTTTGATGTTTTTCTTCCTCTATGATTGCGGAAGATGTTTTGATGATATTCAAAAGACTGCCGGGTAATACAAATCAGATCAATTCAGGAGGGTAAAAGGTATATGGAATACAATTTTTATGGCTGGGAAAATGCCTTGGTACAGCCGATCTGTAAAGAATATGAGAAAATCCGTTCCCCAAGGGAACTGTATGATCTCTTATCGGAACTCTGGTGCGCCGATACCTGCGCGCCCAGAATGAGGGAGGAATGGAGTAAGGACAATAAGACGCTGGGACAATGCTCCATCACGGCATTTCTGGCGCAGGATATTTTTGGCGGCAAAGTCTATGGGATCCTCAGACCGGGCGGAAATTATCATTGTTACAATGTGATCGGTGACTGCTGCTTTGACCTGACCAGCGAGCAGTTTGGAGAGGAGGCTGCGGAGCTTGTCTATGAGGGCAATCCGGAGCAGTTTCGGGAGGAGCATTTTGCTAAGGAAGAGAAACGGCTGCGGTATGAGGCTTTGAAACGCGCGCTTGAGGAAAAGTTGAAGGAATCTAGTAAACATTAAAATATATATTTACAAAATCTATCATAGCTGATATACTAAGCACACGTGAAAAACATTTGCGACTGCCGTCTGGGCAGTCCAAACATTCTGGCGTTTCGCCATATTTCACAGTTTTAATGTAACCCGTTGGCGTTTGCAGTGATTTAAGCGTTGCAGGAAAGGATTGCAGAGGTTTTACTGTTGCAGCAAAAGATTACAGAGTTTTAACCGTTGCAGGAAAAGATTTCAATGACTTAAGCATTGCAGCAAAAGAGAAGACGAAAGGAGATTATATGTCAGAGAAAACACTGATGAAGCAAACCGCCGTTTATGATGGCCGTAAACTGTGGGATGAGATCTTAAAGGCCATTGTTGACACCATGCCGGAGCAGATGTTTCCTTTGTTTAAGGAAGTTTACGGAAAAGAGTACCCGGAGGGGACTTCCATTGTATTATTGGAGACGGAGACCTCCACATTCTGGGAAGGCAAAAAGAAACCGCCCGGCTCCACATTCATGGATATCGCGCTTCTGGTAGGCGGCACGGATTNNATGATCATGAAATGGTGATCCGTATGTTTGCCTATGACTTGCATTTCGCGATCACCCATACGAAAACCATTGAGGGAGACACCGGAGGGATCACATTAAGATTTCCCCGTTCCGTGGTGATCTATCCGGAAGGAATCAAAGCTGTCCCTGACCGTCTTCAATGCCGTATTATCTTTCAGGATAACAGTGAACATATTTATACGATTCCCACTGTCAAAGTACAGAGTTATTCTTTGAAAGAGATCAGAGAGAAACATCTGATACTGTTCCTGCCTTATACGATGCTTCGTTTCCGCTCCCGGTTAAGACGGAAAAAGAAGATCACAGAAAAGGAATTGACAGGGTATCTGGAGGAGGTTATATTAATTTTGGAGGAAGAGGTATCTGCAGGCGGCCTTACAGAACTGCAGTATCACGACTATGTAAGATTGATCCGCCATGCGGCGGAGAGGGTATTCGCAAAGCACAGAAAGATGTGGATGGAGGTGGATAAAATGACAAAACCTTTAATAAAACTACCCAGCGTAGAGATCAGGGAATTGAAGGAAGAGCTTGCTGAGCAGAAGGAAGAGCTTGCCAAGCAGAAAGCGGAAAATGTCAAACAGAAGGCGGAGAATGCCAAGCAGAAAGCGGAAAATGCCAAACAGAAGGAGGAGTTAGCCAAACAAAAAGCAGAGAACCAACGTTTGCAGGAGATGCTTCGGCTGGCGGGAACAAATTGATCATTTCGATTTGAGCCGCCGAAGGCGGCATGAGGGATTAATATGTCAAAAGGTAAAGTTGTGGTGGGCATGTCCGGCGGTGTGGATTCGTCGGTGGCTGCTTATCTGTTAAAAGAGCAGGGATATGATGTGATTGGTGTAACGATGCAGGTCTGGCAGGAAGAAGGCGGTACGGCAGGAAAAAACAGCGCTGTGGAGGATGCCGGACGGGTTGCCGGGGTATTGGATATCCCATACCATGTGGTGGATTTCAGGGATGTGTTTCAGGAAAAGGTGGTAGATAACTTTATTGGGGAGTACCTCGCAGGCAATACCCCCAATCCGTGTATCCGCTGCAACCGCTACGTGAAGTGGGAAGCGCTTCTTTCTTATGCTATGGAGAACGGAGCGGAGTTTATCGCAACCGGTCATTATGCAAACATCAGGAAACTGGAGAATGGACGGTATGCCGTCAGTAAGGCTTCAACCACGGAGAAAGACCAGACCTATGCCCTGTATCAGCTGACACAGTCCCAGCTGGCGCATACGCTGATGCCGCTGGGCGGATACCGTAAGGAGGAGATAAGGCAGATTGCCGAAAGGATAGGGCTTCCGGTGGCGGACAAGCCGGATAGTCAGGAGATCTGTTTTATTCCGGATAATGACTACGGCGCATTTCTGGGGCGACATGCTAAACTTCCGACAGCAGGTAATTTTGTGGATAAAAAAGGTAATTACTTAGGAACCCATGCCGGGATTCATAAATATACCATAGGACAAAGGAAAGGATTGAACATAGCGTTTGGACAGCCCATGTATGTATGCGAGATACGTCCTGACACCAATGAGGTGGTGCTTGGGACCAATGAAGATACGTTTACGGATCAGGTGGTCTGCAACAGGATCAATTATATGGCGGTAGAAAATCTTGGCGGCTGCCAGGGGATGACGGCAAAAATACGATATGGCAGTAAGGAATATGCCTGTCATGCAGAGTATATCGGCGAGGATGTATTGAGCTGCCATTTTCCGGAAAAGGTCAGGGCGGCGACGCCGGGTCAGGCGATCGTATTTTACCGTGGGAATGATGTACTTGGGGGAGGAACTGTCATACGAAATTAAGAAAAAACGCTACTTTTTCAATTATTAAATTAAAATTCAACAAATCCAGACAAGATTGAAAAATAAGAATAAATTACGGCAGAAAAATAATTAAATTTTAAATTCATACATATTCTGCCAACTTTTGCCAATCCTAACAGCAGGAGGTGCAGAGTATGAATGAAGATACCGTAAAATTATTAAAGGAATGTAATTCAGGCTGTAAGATGGCGATGAACAGCATTGACCAGATTCAGCAATACGTCAAAGATGAAAAGCTGCAGAAATTGTTGGATCATTATAAGGACCTGCATGCTGAGTTGAAAGAAAAATCAGGAACCATGCTGAAGGAAGCGGGCGAAAATGACGAGAAGCCGACCATGATGGCATCAGCCTTTTCCTGGTTGAGTACCGAGGTAAAAATGGCATTGGAGAGAAACCATACGCAGATCGCCAAGATCATGATGGATGGCTGTAACATGGGAATCCAGTCTATCGGGGAATACCGCAGTAAATTCAGCGGAGCGTCAAAGGAAGCATCTGATCTTGCCGGTGACTTGATCCACTTGGAAGAAGATTTCAGCAAAAGTATGGAAAAATATCTATAAATATGGTATGGTAAAAGGGATTTCCGTAGGAAAGCAGACGGAGATCCTTTTTTTCAAATATGACAGGGTTCAGGAAAAGCAAGCTTTATTGTGAGTTTTCATAATTACAGTTGTAATGGGGAGGATGACAATGGCAATCGAGAATGTCAGGGAGTATTTTAAGCAATATGGGATAGAGGACAGGATACAGGAATTTGATGTGTCCAGCGCGACAGTGGCGCTTGCGGCAGAGGCGCTTCATTGTGAGGAAAGCCGGATCGCGAAGACGCTGTCCTTTCATCTGGGGGATCAGGTGATTCTGATCGTTACCGCAGGGGATAAGAAGATTGACAATCCAAAGTATAAGGCAAAGTTTGGCGCGAAAGCGAAGATGCTTGCTTTTGAGGAAGCTGAGCCGCTGACCGGTCATGCGGTGGGCGGTGTATGTCCATTTGCGGTAAAAGAGGGCGTAAAGACATATCTGGACGTCTCCCTCAAGCGTTTTGAAACGGTATTTCCGGCATGCGGAAGCGCTAACAGCGCGATTGAGCTTACGCCTGAGGAACTGGAACGTTATTCCGGATGCGTGGAGTGGGTGGATGTTTGTAAATAAAGATTGAAAATTATTAATTCTTTCCTTTTTTTCATAATATCTTTTTTATAAGTTATTTTTATTAAATATTCTATTGAATATTTGGATTTGCTTATAATTGCGCGGAATATTACATCTTGATTTAATTTGATGATTGATTGTTGATTTAACTCAAAATCTGCATATGGAATCATTTTTTAATTTAATAGGGGTAGGAAGATTTTCAAAAAAGAGATTTGACGATAAGATAGAAGAATTACTGCCTTTGTAGCGCTTTGAGTTTAATTTATAAACATTTATGGCGGTAACGTTTCCCATGCTTTCCGCATATGCTGGAGAAAGCGTATGAGAGGCGTATTTATGCCATTGGTTGCGTTAGATGCCGGACATGGCGGCGCCGATTCCGGCGCCGTTTATCATGGGCGGCAGGAAAAGGATGATGTTCTTGCTTTAACTCTGGCTGTTGGTGATATTTTAAAAGAAAGCGGCATAGATGTTTACTATACCAGAACGACAGACGTTTATGAGACCCCTTATCGGAAGGCGGATGAGGTTAACCAGGCAGGGGCGGATTATTTAGTGTCCATTCACCGCAATTCCAGCCCCGGTCCGAACCAGTATACGGGCGTGGAATCACTGGTATACAATATTTTCGGAGAGGCAGCCCGGATGGCATATAGCATCAATGACAGGCTGGAACAGGTTGGATTTGCCAATCAGGGGGTTATGGAACGTCAGGATCTCGTGGTACTGAACAGGACAAATATGCCGGCAGTGCTGGTAGAGGTGGGGTTTATCAACACAGATGCGGATAATGCTCTGTTTGACGCACAGTTTGATGCGATTGCACAGGCGATTGCCGATGGTATTCTAGACCGGCTCTGATGGAATTACTACAGAAAGGTGCGGTCATTAGTGTGAAAAATATATCTAAAGCGTCTGAATCAATGCCGCTTCGTTTATATCAAGCGAAAGGGAAAACACCCTGTCAGGCAATTTCCCATTTGTTTTTCAAAATGTATATCGTTAGGTCATTTCGGCGTTTTTATCCACATTTTCTCTTTGTTACTTATATTTACTTATATTTTACCTGAATTGTAATCCGAGATT
>DLOP01000181.1 GCA_002478505.1 Lachnospiraceae bacterium UBA7481 | reverse complement strand
CCGAATCCGCCATTTCCTTTGCAAGGATACCTCCAAGATTGGAAGCATGCTGTCCCTGGTAACCAATCTTTAAGTCATTCAGCAGCGCATCCGTCACCGGATAAGTGCCGCCCGGAATCGGTTTTAACATACCGCCGCGGCACTCAGACTTAGGAAATAGAAAAAGAAAGAGAGGAAAAAACAGTGTCTTACAAGATTTTAATTATCAATCCGGGCTCTACCTCAACAAAGATCGGCGTATTCGAGGATGAAACGCTTTTATTTGAGGAGACCCTAAGACATACGACAGAGGAGATTGCGCAGTATGCGACAATCGTTGATCAGAAAGATTTCCGTAAGAATATCATCACGGATTTCCTTGCTACTAAAGATGTCAGCCTGAAGGATCTGAATGTGATCGTAGGCCGCGGCGGTATGTTGAAACCGATTCCGGGAGGCACGTATCCGGTGACGGACGATCTGCTGAATGATTTGAAAACCGGTTATCAGGGACAGCACGCTTCCAATCTTGGCGGTATTCTGGCAAAGGAAATGGCGGATTCGGTAGGGATTCCTTCCTATATCGTAGATCCGGTGGTTGTGGATGAGCTTGAGCCGGTGGCAAGATATTCCGGTGTGCCGGAGCTTCCGAGGACAAGCGTATTCCATGCGCTGAATCAGAAGGCGGTTGCTAAGAGATACGCGAAGGAGATCGGCAAGGCATATGAGGATCTGAATCTGATTGTAGTCCATATGGGCGGCGGAGTATCTGTCGGCGCGCATAAAAACGGCAAGGTGGTAGATGTGTTTAATGCGTTGGACGGCGACGGGGCATTTTCGCCGGAGCGTGCAGGCGGCGTGCCTTCCGGTGCATTGATCAAAATGTGTTTTTCCGGAAAATATACGGAGAAGGAAGTATATAAGAAGATCGTTGGTAATGGCGGATTTAACGCGTATCTTGGCACCAATGACGCCCGCGTAGTAGAAGAGCGTATGAAGGATGGCGATAAGAAAGCAGAAGAGGTTTATACAGCTTTCATTTATCAGGTATGCAAGAATATTGGTGCGCAGGCAGCGGTTCTGGAAGGTAAGGTTGACCAGATCATTGTGACCGGCGGTATCGCTTATTCCAAGATGGTCATTGCGGAATTTACGAAGCGTGTCAGCTGGATCGCACCGTTGACGGTATATCCGGGAGAGGACGAGCTGCTTGCCCTTGCGCAGGGTGCGCTCCGTGTCCTGAACGGCGAAGAAAAGGCGATGGTATATTAAAAATGCTGTTATGATGAAAGCTGCCGCGTTATGTGGCAGCTTTTCTGCTATTAAAAACAGAAATATTTATATGGACATTTTAGGAATATTGTTTTAAAATAGGAATAAATATTTTTGCGGAAGAAGGAGAAGAAAAATGGTTTATTGTGCACGATGCGGAAGTGAAAATGATGGGACGTCTAAGTTCTGTGGAAATTGCGGTGCAGAGCTGCAAGCGTCTGCCACACAGGAGCAGGTGAATCAGACCGAAGGAGCGCTTTCAAGTGGGGAAACAGTACCTGTTTATGAGAAGGTAACAGATGCGGAAGTGCAGAAGCCTGAACCGATTTTGTCACAGGATGGAGAGAAGAGTAATCCGTACAGCGGATCAGAGACGCAGAACAACAATGGTGGCAGCAATGCATACACAAATCCGTATTATGATGCTCAGTCGCCTCAGTATTACAGTTCAAATCAAAATGAAATAAATCAGGAAGGCGGAAAAATCGGATTTTCTATTGCTTCTTTGGTGTGCGGCATTTTATCCCTCACATGCTGCTGTGCCAGCATTTTGGGCGGCATATTGGCTGTTGCAGCAGTTGCACTTGGCATTATCGCGTTACGCAACAAATATGACGGTAAGGGAATGGCTATTGCGGGTATCATTACAGGCGGCATCGGCTTTATGATTGCAGGTATTTCGCTTATTCTTATCGGTGCAGGTGGATTCATGGATATGTTTGATGAGTTACAGAAGTTATAATAAAATAAAATCGAATAGCAGATACAGGGCGGACGAAATCTTTTATCAGATAGGAAAGGGATTTTGGTTGCCTTTTTGTCTTATCGGTAATTGGTTCGCACATGGCGGATATGAGCGGTATGGGGAACTGACAGCCTGTGATGTGCGCAGGATATGCGGATTCCCCTGTCCGGGCTGCGGTGGGACCAGGGCATATTACTATCTGTTTTTGGGAGAGTTTGCAAAGAGCTTTTATTTTAATCCAATAGTCATTTATGGTGTACTTGCATATTTCCATTTTATGATACTATATTTTTATCGGAAGCATATAAGCGGTACGATTCAAAAAAAAGAAATACATATACAGTATTATATGTATGTGGCAATTGCTGTTATTTTGACTCAATGGGTAGTGAAGTTAATATATTTTTTACATATTATATAATATGTGAAAGGATCTGAAAGTTGTATGAATATAATAGAAAAGGTATTTGGAACACATAGTGAAAGAGAATTAAAGCGTATTGAATCGCTGGTAAATAAGATCGAGGAACTGCGTCCTACAATGCAGGCACTTTCTGACAGCGAGCTGCGCGGCAAGACGGATGAATATAAAAGACGCCTTAAGGAAGGGGAGACGCTGGACGATCTGCTCCCGGAAGCGTATGCGACCGTCAGGGAAGCAGCGAAGCGGGTGTTGAATATGGAGCATTACCGGGTGCAGCTGATTGGCGGTATCATACTCCATCAGGGACGTATCGCGGAGATGCGTACCGGTGAAGGTAAGACGCTTGTGTCTACGCTGCCGGCATATCTGAATGCATTGACCGGTCAGGGCGTTCATATTGTTACGGTCAATGATTACCTTGCTAAGCGTGATGCGGAATGGATGGGACAGGCCCATGAATTTCTGGGGCTGAAAGTAGGCGTGATCCTGAATTCCATGAAATCAGAGGAAAGACGGGAAGCGTATGCATGTGATATCACATATGTTACGAACAATGAGCTTGGTTTTGACTATCTTCGTGACAATATGGTCATCTATAAGGAACAGCTGGTGCTGCGGGGGTTGCATTATGCCATTATCGATGAGGTCGATTCGGTATTGATCGACGAGGCGCGTACTCCGTTGATCATTTCCGGACAGAGCGGTAAATCTACAAAGCTTTATGAAGTATGCGATATCCTTGCAAAGCAGATGAAGCGAGGACAGGATATGGAAGATATTTCCAAGATGGATGCGATCATGAAGATTGATCGTGAGGAGACGGGAGATTTCATTGTCAATGAAAAAGATAAGGTGATTAACCTGACGGAAGCGGGCGTGGCGAAGGTGGAGCGTTTCTTCCAGCCTTAGATAAGTTCTGGAAGGTAATCGTGAGCAGACGGCTGACTAAGGAAGGGATTCAGCATAAAGTGCTCAATGCGAAGTTTCATGAGATGGAGGCGGAGATTGTAGCTGAGTAAAAATAGAGATCAAACGCTCCGAGCCGAATAACCGC
>DLOP01000061.1 GCA_002478505.1 Lachnospiraceae bacterium UBA7481 | reverse complement strand
TCCATAAGGGCCAAACGATATGATCTGAATGTTTGTATCTACCGTATTCCCGCAAAAGAAAGCATTGTGCCGGACTCGCATTGTATGAGCTGTCAACACCGGCTTTATTGGTATGATTTGTTTCCGGTATTTTCCTATGTGTTTTTAAAAGGCAGATGCCGTTACTGCGGTGCAAAGGTATCAATACAGTATCCGCTGAAAGAGACATTGAACGGTGTATTATATCTTCTGGTCTTCGCTGTACATGGATTTAATGTGCAGAGTATTTTGTACTGTCTGATGACGTCCGCGTTGATCGTGACAAACAAAAATACCGTCACATACAACATGATCCAATAGTAATTTGGCATCTGATACAGATCCGGTATCAATTCTGTATTTATCGTCGGCATAACATTTCTCCCTGTATAATTATGATGGACTCTTTAAAAAAACATTATTATTATAACATATTCCTCCTCAATCTGTACAGGTGAAAAAAATATGCGGCTCCCTCTGTCATTCAGGAGCCGCACCGCTTTCCATAAGGTCCAAACGATATGATCAGAATAGATTGCCACTGCTCAGGAAATCATAAAAACCCTTGTAACCCATGTAGCCGCTTATGTTTCCAAGTCCATACTGCATGTTCATAACACTGTTTACCGCACTTAACCAGTTCGTGGGCTGCAGCATGTTGTAATAAGAAGAACCGCCATACAATCCGTCTGTATAGTGCGCATATGTCCCCATATAATTAGAAACGGCAGACTTATATTTCCCACTGCGGCTTGCATAACAGGAATATGCGTACATATCAAAAGAATCGCTCTTCCAAGGATCAACATCTTTAAGATTCACGCTTCTCTCCGTTACATTGCCTTCGCTGTCCCAGATTTTCATCTTATAGACCGGATTCTTCTCATCGAAATCCTTTGGCTGATACACGGTTACCGACGTATTTGCGGATGTATCGGCCCATGCTCCCACAACGGTGTCCCCCGCCTGATTCTTCTCACCCCATATGCCATGGATCACATTTCCCTGGGATTTGTTGACGGCATTCTGCATCGTCTTTCTGAAGTTCGTTACAGCGCCTGTTCTGCGGGAAACGCGGTACTCTGAATCCCATGCATACTGATTTGCTCCAATTCCTCCAACATTCATATTAGTTTTCTCCTTTCTCCGGCTCGACGACCAGGTATTTATTGCTTCTCTATACCTTTCGACTAGCAACGCTCCTCTCTTTACCCGTAGTGCGCGAAACGCCTAATAAAAGCATGAAATGACTATAATATAACAATCAAATAATTGAAAATAGCAACGATATAAAGTTGTGGATAAAGGCATCTTAATATATAATTAAATTACCTTATGCGGTCAAAAAACATAGGAAAATGCTTAGCAAATCGGAGCACATACATATGCAAAAAAGGAAGGAATAACACATGAAAAATAAAACCCCAAAAATCACTTGGTCGCGTTCCGGCGGCAGCATGTTTGAAAGATTTGCTGTCAATCTGGAGGAATATACCAAGACGGGAGAGTCGCCAAAGGGCGGCGATCAGTATATCCGATACGCCCTGAAGCTTCAAAAAGAACGTCTGCAAAAGAAGAGAGTATCCATGCAGTACAGCTTTACCCCAAGGGGACATTTTGCCGACAAAGATCTGGATTGCAGACGTTGGAGCGACGCGCATTATACCAGTCAGATGAAATGCCGTAGCTGCGCCATGGAAAGAACGATTTTTAAAAACGGCAAAAAAGAATATACCAACCGAAAAAGCATGAATTTTTATCAGACGATCACCGACGTCAATACGCCGCAGCTTGCGGAGAATGATACTTATAACTGCCCGTCATGCGGCGGCGTTTCCACTTTTGCCACACTACAGACCGGGTGCCCTTACTGCGGAACATGCTTTCGGATGTCAGATATTTTTCCTGTGGTATCTAACTATTACTTTCTGGAAGACCCTGGTTACACAGAGGAAGAATATAAAGCCAAGCTGACAAAATTCATGATTGTGACGGGAATTTTGTTTTTCTTTTTTATGCTTTTCAAATATCTCTTTTTTGACGGAATACCTGAGGGAGGCCCGATATCATTTATAATTACTTTACTTCTGTCCAGCGTTTTCGGAGGCGTGGTTATGGGCTGGCTTCTTTTCTCATTTTCTTTACTCGGAAAACTCATATGGGAATCAGGAAGATCCTTGCCGGTACTGTTTTTAATGGGCACCGGAACACGGTTTGTCAATCTGATGAAGCGGTACAGCCCGGAATTTTCTTACGAATATTTTTCCAACAAAGTAATCTCACTTCTTAAAGCGATCATCTTTACGGATGATCCTTCAGAACTGGCAATTTATGAGGGAGCTCCTTTGGACGGTATATTTGATGACGTCATAGACGTATTTTATGCCGGTGCAATGGGACTAAATAAATTCCGTGTCGAAGGGGATTTTTGTTTTGTGACGGCAGCTGTTATTCTGGATAATCTGTATGATAATGGAGAAAAGATCTATCAACGGCGGAACAAATACATCATACAGGTAAAACGAAATCTCAGCCGTCCTATCAATATGCATTTTTCCATTCAACGGCTGCAATGTAAAAACTGCGGCGCAAGTTTTGACGCCACCAAGGAAAAACATTGCCCAAGCTGCGGTTCCGCCTATCACTTAGACTATGAAGACTGGGTCGTTACCCAGATCAAGAAGATCAATTAATGAGGAAGCACCGGGCAAACCAGAAACGTTTCCTAACTTTCCCTATCCGTCCATATCTGCAAGATAAGCAAGATTACGGTCGATCAGCTCACAGCGCTGCGCAACACAGTCCCGGCTTCGCAAAGGATCTGCCGGCGTTTGGAATGCATAATCCAGCATTCTGTCTATCGTGGTGGATGCCACATGAAGTCTTGTATCGCTGGCTGCATAATAGATCCAAAGTTTTCCGTCCTCTTCCGCAATCGCACCGTTAGTAAATACAACATTGGAAACGTCTCCCACACGCTCCCAGTCTCTCGGCGCGATCAGAAATCCCGACGGTTCCGCGATCACCTTCCAAGGCTCTTTTAAATCCGTTACAAAAACATATATCACATAACGCAGACCCGCCGCCGTATTACGCACTCCATGCGCAATATGCAGCCATCCCTTATCTGTCTTTATGGGCGTTGCACCCTCGCCATTCTTGCTCTCCGTAATCGTATGATAACGTCTCGGACTGGTAATCTTTTCCTCGTCGATCACCGCGTGCGTAATATCCTCACATAATCCGAAGCCGACTCCCCCGCCGGAACCCGTATCAATAAAATCATCCATGGGACGGGTAAAAAATGCATATTTTCCATCTACAAATTCCGGAAGCAGATCCACATTTCTCTGCTGCGGACTATTTTTAGTCATCAGATTGGGCAGTCTTTCCCATGTCTTTAAATCTTTTGTTCTGACAATTCCCGCAGCCGCAACGTTATCATACGATTACGGAGNNGCAGCCGCAACGGCAGCTGACAGATCGGAAGAAGACGTATCTTTGCTCTCCGAACAGAATACCCCGTAGATCCATCCGTCCTCATGTTGTGTCAGACGCATGTCATAAACATTGGTTTCCTCAGGACAGGTATCCGGCAGTTCCACCGGCTTATCCCAGAACCGGAAACCGTCTACCGGGCTGTCGCTTTCCGCAACGCCAAAAAAGCTCTTTCTGTCATTGCCCTCGATCCGCGCAACAAGATAATACTTTTCATTCAATCGAATAGCGCCGGCATTAAATACCGCATTCACTCCCAGGCGTTCCATAAAATAAGGATTCGTCTCAGGATTGACATCATAACGCCATATCAGCGGAATATGATCCCGCGTCAATACAGGATTCTGCCAACGGTCGTAAATTCCATTGTAAAATTCCGTCTTTTTATTTTTTTCCGCCAGGAACGCTTCCTGACGTTCTTTCAACATATAATAATTAGGATGTAATTTAGACATAGATTTCCGGATCCTTTCTGATCAATTCCATACACATTCTTCCGTTATGATACGGACACTTCCATGGTTCGACGATGGGCTTATCAGGAAGGGGACTGCCTTTCGCATCCAGATACCCGAACCATTCACTGCCTTCCCGCTTATCCACAACATAATCCATAATAAAACGGTATATTTCCACCGCAGCATCCTTATATTCCACACGCGCTGAGTTCTTTCCCCATAGATTTACAAACCCCAGCACCGCTTCCGCCTGCACCCACCAGACGCGGGTTTCGTCCACCACGCCTTTATCACATTCATTTGCCAGGGAATGTCCGTCAAAAGCTGCTTCATAGACCGCCTGTGCCATTTCCTCATTAATGGCGGATATCTTTTTAAATAACACATCATTTTCCAGAAGTCCGCAGCCCCAGTCGATCAGCCAGCTGGATTCAATATCGTGTCCATAACTATACAGGTCGATGAGGGAATGATACTCTGCATCGAAAAATACCAGCTGCCGCCGCAGTCCGGCGTCATAGATCTTTTCCGCATAGATATCCAGAATATGTTCCATGGCTTTCTTTACTGAAAGATCACCCGTCGCCTGATACAGTCCGGCATAGCCTTCAAACACATGCAGCAGGGTATTCATGGTCTTATCTGCCATAACGCCGTTCTCACTAAGTTTTTCATTGGACTCCGGCTGCCAGTCAGCCGTAAAAGCCTCCAGATAACCCACCTGATCCGTACAGCGCTTTTCAATCAGTCCAAAGAGCTCCTGAACCAGTTTCAGAGCTTCCTCTTTACCGGTCAGACGGTAGTATGCCGATAACGCATAGATTGCAAACGCCTGATTGTATGTATGCTTGGTGGTATCCAGCGGCTTTCCGTCATAGGTCATGCTCCAGTAAATGCCGCCGTTACTCCGGTCTATGCAATAGTCTGTTAAAAATGCATAGGCATGATCCGCTTCTTTTCTTAAATCTTCACGTTCCAGCAACAGCGCCGCCTCCGAAAAAAACCAGAGGATACGGCTGTTAAGTATACAACCCTTTTCTGCTTTCCGGTCAAGAACCAGCTCCTGACTTAAAAAGCCGTAATATCCCCCGTATTCTTCATCGCGCATACGCATCCAAAACGGAATGATCTTCTTTTCCAGCATTTCTTTTGCTGCCGACGATATTCTTCTCATCTTACTGACCATATCTTTCCCGATCCGTAGATTTCACAACCGTTAAATACTTTTATAATAATAACAATTACAGTGGCGGGTTTCAATAGCGGCATGGTAATTCCGAAAAATTATTCTCCGTCTTGGCGGATCCCCACCAGATCCCCTAAGCCAAACGATAAATCATCTCCGCCATATTGATTGATAACCCATTCATATTCTACTTCAAATTCCAGAACCGGCATACCCGTATAGTCCGGGATCGCACTTCCTTCTCTGAAAAAACCGGGCGTCACAAATAATTTAATAGACTCTCCTAATTCAAAATAAGAAATACCGCCGCATTCAATTCCTATTATTTCGCCCTCCGGAATCGTAACCGACGCTACATCCCTGCCTGTTACCGTATCCGTCAGCGTCAGTTCCCGGCTGCCGTCATCAAAACTGTATCCGATCCGTTCACTTAAGATTTCCGAATAATCACCATAAGTAAAATAATGGGGACCAAGGGTTCCGGTATCGTACTGTTGTAATATAACAAGATCCTCTGCGTCGAACCCGGTTCCCGTATGGATATGAATCGTCATCTGAAGCTGTCTTTCCTCTTCATCCCAGTACAACTTCGGCATGATTAGCCGCGGGCTTATATAATACCAGTCAAAATAGTTCACATCACCCGCAATATCTATTGCCACGCCGCGCCCCGATACATCTTCATCATTATATCCGTACACCCTGATATCATATTCGGGAATCTCCCCGATACAGATTATCTTGTCAAATCTGTAATCATAATATCCCACATTCTGGATTGCCTCGATCTCATCCCACGGAATGTCCATAAATCTTGACATAACATCGATCCGGTCATCCTCAGATACCTGTCTGTCATCCATCTGTTCCGTCGATTCCCCGCCGTTTTCCATGCTTTGGTTTTCTATGCTTCCGCTTTCCACATCTATATTTTCCGTACTTTGGTTATCCGGGTCTTCCGTCACAGCCGGAAAGCTTAGCGGCGTCTCCTCCTCTGTTTCCCTTCCGGGATCGGTCAGGAAACATATTGCCAATATTCCTACTACTGCTGCTGCCGCTATCATGATCCATAACGCCGGCTTTTTATAATTCAATACGGATTTTACTCTTTCCTTAACTCCCACTTCCCCAAAAGCCAGGGGACATACCATGATCAGGCTCCTCTGCCTTGCGCAGGATAACAGCACTTTAGAATATTCCTTTTTTTCATCGAACGTCATATCTTTGGCTGCTTTTTCATCACATGCCAGTTCAATGTCCTTGCAAAACAGGGCATATGCTGCCCAGCACAGAGGATGAAACCAATAGATACACAACAATAAATATCCTAAGGCTTTCCACCAATGGTCTTTTCTTTTAAGATGGGCGGATTCATGCGCAACAATATAATTCATTTCTTTCTCACCCAGTGTAGAAGGAAGATAGACCCGTGTCCTGATGATCCCCAAAATAAATGGCGATTTTACGGCATCACAAATATAAATACCATCCTTGACGCGTACAGCTTCTCTTACAAGCATATGCAACCTTATAGCGCTGACCACTGCACAGATGATCAACAGAAGCATGCCACAGCACCAGACAAAACCGGCAGCATATGTGACTACCTGCAATGGCGCCGCACTATCTGATTCGCTATACGCAAAGCTCTCCGTCAGCATTGGATTTATGGTATTTTCCACAATTGTTAGATGACTGTCAATGGACGGTATATAATGATGCACTTCCCCTTCCACAACCGTACTGGATCTTATAGGTTCCGTACTTGGCAGTATGCTGAATCGGCTTTCAATGGAAAACGGACAAATCAGCCTGATTGCAACAACGCCCCACAATAAGCAGTTCACCCATTTGGGAATTTTTTTAAATATCAGTCTGATACATAACACTGCCAATATCAACCACCCGGCATTAATGCTCATATTTAATAGTTTCAAGAAAATGTCACCCATACTCATGACTCCTCCGCCTTGTCTATCATCCTGCGGATTGCTTCCGCCTCATCCGCTGTAATCTTAGATCCCTGCATAAATGCCGCAACAAACGCCGGAAGGGAACCTGCAAAGGTATCCTCTACATATTTTTTGCTATGCATAGAATAAAATTCATCCCTGGAAATTACGGCAGTTACCAATCCGTTGTCATTCTGAAACAATCCCTTGTCGATCAATCTGCGTAACACATTGTGCGCTGTTGTTCTCTTCCAGTTAAATTCCACTGCTGTCATCTTTACCAGTTCAGACGAGGTAACCGGCTCATGCTCCCAGATCATATCTGCATATCGCGCCTCAATAACGCCCAATTGTATTTCTGCCATCTGTTTCTATCTCCTTCCAAAAATCCTTCCAGAGACCACTTGCAGTGGTCTTATGTGTAGACTACAGCAAGTGGTCTCAAATGTCAATATGAAACATCATTTTTTTGGTAATATGCAGAAATCTGTAATATATTGTAAAAAACAAATTTTAGATTTTGAAATAAATTATTGACTAAATTATAGACTATATTTGACTTTTATATTAAAGTAATAATATAATGAAGAAGATACTATGTAAACCATACATCTATTTTCATGCAGGCTGATATCATTGAATGGCCTGTCAAATAATCAAATCACTTAGGGAGGCGATACCTATGGAGAACAGTAAAAAAGAGGCGAACGGCATATCCGTCAACGACATGGATTATCTTCAGATCACCAGCAACATCAAAGAAAGCCCGCGGATCCAGAAAACAGAATATATCCGTCAGCAGATGTTAAAACGCAGAGCTATGGAAGACGCGCTGATGGAAGATCTGAAACAGGAACAGAGCGTTATTGACAGTTTCCGCGATCAGATCAACGACGGTCTGATACAGACAGAGGAACTTAGCAGATATAATCAGGAATTTCGTGATAATATGACAGACCAGATCTATCTTCTGCATGGTATTTCCAAAGACAAGCTGGAAGGAATGCAGGAATGTAAAAATGCATTCCGCCGCGGCTACAGCATTGTTCTGTTTCTGCTGTCTACGGCATTAACTATCCTCTGTGGTGCGCTTCACGGTTTTCATTCGGAAATCTGTCTGCTGATGCTGGCAATAACCGGAATAGAGGGAGCAATGCTGGCACAGGATAACAGTCTGGATCATTACCCCATACTGCGCCTGATCAACAGAGTACTGTTTCCCCTTTTATGCCCGCTTATGATGGCAATGTTTGTCTGCTTTGAATTGGGATTTATGCCCTATGATTTTCTCCTGCCTTATATCGCCATGGCAGGTATCGTCATCCTGTTTCTTTCCGCTGTACCTTACTTCATCTATGATCCTTACAAAGGTATGGGAAAACATATGCGTGATGCAAAAGCAGAAATTAAGATCGTAGAAAAGGTAGCCAAAAAAGAAATCAGCAAAAATCAGCGTATCCGTATCAAAGAAGAAAAAAGAGACCTTGCGGAACAGGCTAAAGAAGCCCGCAAGCAGGAGCGCATTGCTAAAANNCTAAAAAGGAAGCCAAGGAAGCCGCAAAACAGGAACGCATTGCAAAAAGGGCTGCTAAAAAACAGGAAGTACCTGTGCAGGAAGATACAATACAGCAGCAAGAGTCTGCACAGGAGGAATCTATACAGCAGGAACAGCTTACACAGAAGGATAGTAACCAACTGGAACTGCTTACACAACAGGATAATAACCAACAAGAACTGCTTACACAAAAAGATACTATTCAGCAGGAANNGGAAAGCAGCCTGACAGAAGAACCGCAGCCTGTTACTGAAGATGCGACCGTGGAAACAGCACAAACTGATTCGGAAAAAGAAACGGCGGAATCGATTACCGAAACTGTCAAAACCACCGAAAAGGATTCCGAAAAGGCGGAAACAGTCAATCCGGAACCGCCTAAGAAGCGTAGAACACGAAAAAAGAGTTCTGCAAATCCCGTGATTGATATTACGGAAGGAGCACAAAATTTAGCTGCTAAATCATAGTTACATATTCATAAATAATTAACTGCAAATAACAATAATATTCTTTGCAAATCCGTGTACATTCACCTGAGGCTCTAAGGAAGCGATGATTTCATTAATGCTTCTTTAGAGCCTCAGGTTTTATTTCATACAAAAGATATCTTCGGCCGGTATCTCTCCAGCCATTGATTGATCTGGAACATATACGCCAATAGCTGCGGTGCCGCCATCAGCTGCCCGAACCACGGTTTCCCGTATTCTGCCGGCGTCTCCATAAAACGGCGCATCTTTTCCGTATCGGCCAGCGCATGGATCGGCGCATCCGGTCTGGAAAGGATCTCCATCAGTTTCTGTTTCAACAGTTTTTCATATTTTGGATCATACGTCTTGGGATACGGACTTTTCTTCCGCATTAAAAGTTCTTCCGGAAGTACATCTTTTAATGCATCCCGAAGCAATGATTTTTCTACGCCGTTTTTCCGTTTCATTTCCCACGGAACATTAAAAACATATTCAATGATCCGGTGATCGGCAAAGGGCACCCTCGCTTCCAGCCCGGAATACATGCTGGTTCTGTCCATTCTGTCCAACAGTGTCTGCATAAACCATTTAATATTCAGATAAGCAATCTCCCGGCGTTTTGCTTCCTCCGCACTCTCACCATATAAAGCCGGCACCTTACGGATCGAAGCCTCATACTGATCATGGACATAATTCTCCAGGTCAAGTTTTTTAATAAAGTCATCCTGCAGCAGACATTCCCTTACGTCCATTTTTTTTGACCATGGGAAACCCTCGCCCTGCAGCAGGTCTTCCCGATAAAACCATGGATAACCGCCGAAAATCTCATCCGCACATTCCCCGGTGAGCGCCACTTTATTATCCCGTTTCACAAGACGGCAGAAATAAAGCATAGAAGCGTCAACATCCGCCATACCCGGCAGATCTTTGGCATACACTGCCTCCTCCAAAAGATTTACAAGCTCATATTCCTCACACTGCAGATACGTATGATGCACATTGATATGGGAAAGCATCTTATCTACATAAGGGCGGTCCCGCTCCGGCTGAAAGGAATTGGCCTGAAAATATTGATCGTTTCCCGCAAAATCAAAAGAAAATGTATTTAATCTGCTTCCATCACGTTCCATCACATCCGCAGCAATCGCCGTAACAATACTGGAATCAATGCCGCCGGAAAGAAAACAACAGACCGGCACATCCGATATCATCTGACGTTTGATGGAATCCCTTACCAGATAGGAAACCTTTTCTACCGTTCTTTCATAAGAATCCGTATGCTCACGGCTGACGATATCCCAATATTTCTGCGGATACAGACCATCCCCATTGTACACAGCATAATATCCTGCCGGAATCTCATATACATTCTTAAATACGCCGCAGCCCTGGGTCCTTGCAGGTCCCACTCCAAAGATCTGCCGGAAACTATCGAGATCGACTTCCGGATTTATTGCCGGATGGGCAAACAACGCTTTTAATTCCGAGCCAAACACCAGCATGCCATCCTGAACCGTATAAAACAGCGGTTTTACGCCAGCATGGTCACGGGCAAGGAACAGCTGCTGCCGATGTCCGTCCCAGACCGCAAACGCAAAGATGCCATTTAGATGCTTGACACACCCACAGCCATATTCCATATACGCATAAAGGATCGCTTCCGTATCGCATGTTGTCTCAAAGACATATCCCCTGTTTTTCAGCTTCTTTGTTAATTCATCGGTATTATAGATTTCTCCGTTGTAAACGATCACATATTGATCTTTTACCATCGGCTGAATCCCGTTTTTAATATCCCGGATGGATAAGCGTGTATGACTGAAGCCTGCATGTGCACTTATCCATTCGCCGCTTTGGTCGTTGCCCCGGTGGGCAATCGATCTGCGCATACGGATCAATGTATCCAGATGCCTATGCTTTTCATCTTCCGTGGCTGTAAAATCCTGATGAAAATCACACATTCCGGCAATTCCGCACATTATTTTACTCCTCGATCAACTCAATAGAAGTATACTCAATGATAAAATAATGTGTTACTATATTTTCCCATGGTTCCAAAATTCCACTGCAATTCCAAGCACATTCATTGACAAAGAAAGCACTGATCAAATCAGCGCTTTCTTTATCATCCAAATCTGTTCTATACTTACGTCCTCGCCATACCGTCAACACTCAGCGTCACGCCGGTAATGTAATCCGCCATATCAGATGCAAGGAATACAAATGCATTGGCGATATCTTCCGGCTCCCCAAGCCTCTTCAACGGAATTCTGGCGATCAACGGCTCGATCACTTCCTTTGGCACCGCCTGCATCATATCTGTGTTGGTGATGCCCGGTGCAACCGCATTGACGCGGATACCCTTCGGTCCTAACTCTCTTGCCAGAGACAGGGTAAATCCATTGACCGCAAATTTCGACGTCGGATAAGCAACGCCTGACGGCTGCCCTGTAATGCTTACAATGGAGCTGGTATTCAGGATCACGCCCTTTCCCTTCTTCTCCATGATCTCCACAGCAGCCTTGGAACAGTTATAAATTCCTTTGACGTTCAGATCGATCACCTTATCAAACAGTTCTTCCGTATATTGGTCAAACGGCGTACTCTCCGAAATACCTGCGTTGTTCACCAGAATATCGATCCCGCCAAACTCATCCGCCACCTTATCAAACGCTGCTTTCACCTCGTTATAATCTGACAGCTTCGGGATCATGGAGCTGACTGCCGCATCCGGATATTTCTCTTTCAGAGCAGCTACTGCTTTTGCTGCCGTCTCTTCTCTGGA
>DLOP01000069.1:14811-14936 GCA_002478505.1 Lachnospiraceae bacterium UBA7481 | reverse complement strand
TCCTTTCCATCTGTTTTGCATTGGTCACCGGCATGATCCCGGCAACGATAGGAACATTGATCCCCGCCTCACGCATCCTATACAAATAATTATAAAAAATACTGTTGTCAAAAAACATCTGTGTC
>DLOP01000069.1:0-14751 GCA_002478505.1 Lachnospiraceae bacterium UBA7481 | reverse complement strand
GGATAGCAGGCGCCGCCGATACAGAAGTCGCCGTATTTTTTGATCTCATGCACCAGCGCATCCGCATGACGGAATTCCCAGTCCGAAGTATCCTCCACGCCCTGGGGCAGATCCCCTCTAAGAGCAAGAATATTCTCAATATGGTGCTCCTTCAGATCCATGACCCGCTCTTTGATATTCTCTGCTGTTGCATTAACGCAGGTAAGATGCGCTAAAGGAGGCACCTGTTGCTTCAGCACATTAGATGCGATCGCCGTCGTGTACTGACTGGTCCCGCCGCCTGCTCCATAGGTAACGCTCATAAAGTCCGGTTTTAATGCCGCAATCTCATTCGTTGCTTTTTCTACGCTTTCATACAGATCACTTGTCTTCGGGGGAAATACCTCAAAGGACAAGGTCGGTTGTTTTTTTTCAAATATTTCGGATATCTTCATCTTCTGATACCGCTCCTTTCATAAATCTTACATCCGCCTTTGATGATATATTATGTAAACCTCATAAATATGTCTGCGCAAAATGTTCTCCAATCTTAAATTTACAATTGTCCATTTTATTTACTTCTGCCGGATATACCCTTCAAATGCAGAAAATGCGGAAGGAACCGGATATTCTTTCTCCATCTCCTCCGGCGATACAAGATGCCACTGCCCATCCGCCTTTGTAATATCATTCGTCTCGGAAAGCTCATCCGCCCGGACGAGATAAGCCTTCATCAGCCACTCTTTATGAGTGAAAATATGCTTCGCCAATGGCAGCGATTCTATGTAGATCGGCGCAAAGCCAAGTTCCCTGACATAATCCAGCGCTTCCACTTTTTTACAATGCCCTTCTATAGAGGGAAGTTCATAAAGTCCTGCCAAAAGTCCCTTGGCTGACCGTTTATGAAGCAAGACTCCGCCTTTCAAGCGGATCACAAGCACTGTCTTTTTTTCCACTGTCCTCTGCCTTTTCGGCGGTTTATACGGTATCCTGTCAGTCATTCCTTCCCGACGGGCTATACATAGTTCCTTCCATGGACACTGATCACATTTTGGCTGTCCGTTAGGAATACACACCACAGCGCCCAGATCCATCAGCGCCTGATTAAACGTACCACTCTGCCCTTTTGGAAGAGTCTTTAACAATTCTCCGGCTATTCTTTTCCTGACGCTATCATCGCTAATATCCGAAGGATCACCCGTTACTCTGGTAATCACACGCAGGACATTGCCATCAACCGCCGGAACGTCTTCTCCGAAAGCAATTGAGGCAATCGCACCCGCCGTATATGCCCCGATCCCCGGCAGCTTTAACAGTTCTTCATAGGCATCCGGCATGTTTCCCTGATATTTTTCCATGATTATTATGGCAGATTTCTTCAGGTTTCTCGCTCTGTTATAATATCCCAATCCTTCCCACAGCTTTAAAAGACGTTCCTCCTGTACTGCTGCCAACGAAGCAATATCCGGAAGTTCATCAAGAAAACGTCTGTAATATTCCTTTACAGCCTCCACGCGTGTCTGCTGCAGCATGATCTCAGATATCCAGATATGATACGGCACAGGATCCTCCCTCCACGGAAGGGATCTTTTATTATCCCGATACCAGTGTAATAAAGGCTGCACGGCGTGCAACAAAATATCTTCTTTATCAGCGCCCCTTTTTTTGTTTAACATAATGCAGCCTGCCCCTTTCATGCATATATACACCCACTATGCACATAAGCAATGCTCCGGGAGGGGACCACATTGCCATTGAATCGGAAATTTATATGCGCTTCTGTTCATATTTCTGTTTTGTAATAATATCATTCTTAATATGTTTGTACCGCTCCTCTATGGTCCATTCTTCCTGCGGCTCCATTCCCTGCGACATCTCCATCACAGTCAGCATATCCGGCGTAAGGCGGCCTTTTATCCTAAACAATGCATCCAGCTTGTCCTCCGGTTCCCTTGCATCCAGAAATAACATCAGATCCGGATTGACCCCTCCTGCCGTCTCCGTCATATCTGCATCCGACGCGCTCTGCGCTGACGTCCCGTCAGAAATCTCCTCCGTAAATGCATCAGTAATTCCCTCTACTGTTGCAGTCTCCATATCCGTCACCCGTTCAAAACGGTATTCCTGCGTTGCACACGGATATTTCACAGGATCCAGCCTTTCCAAAAATTCAGACAGCGGCCTTGCATATATTTTGAATGGAGCATATAAGCCCTGATAGACCACAAGTATGCTGCCGGTTCCTTCCTCTTCTGCCAGCGCAATAATCTGATACAGATTCCCCTTAAAGTGACGATATATCTCAAATGCCTTTGGTTCCATCAGCTTCTCTGCCTCCTGTCTGCATTATGTATCTTTTACCCTGCGCCCAATATATTATATCAAATGAGATGCCAATAAACAAGTCATACCGTTTCTATGGTACAATCTCATAAATTAAAGTACAATTATCAACCGGAAAGGAAATATCCGATAATTGAAGCTTTAGATCTTCCCATGCCTCCGCCCCAACAGCAGTGATCCGTACATGATGGATTCCCACATAATAACAACGGCTGCCGTCTGCATAGATAATACTATTTAATGTAAGTCCGGAATCAGAATATCCGTATTCACGCAGTCTCATATCCAGAACCTCAAGAAAACATAATTCTAAATCATGATATGATTCCTCCGCCGTCATCCCGGCATTGCCTCCGGACACATTCATCGGAAACAGCGCCAGCAAAAGAAATACGATCAATACGGTAAACAAAACCATTCCTGCCTTTTTCTCCAGCCTTTCTACCACCTCATGCAACATCTGCCCTTTGCACATTATTTTCATCCTCCCCTGTTTTCGCTTTTTCATACAGCATTTTAAACCTCGGTCAAAAAATACATGGATAAATGCTGCCTTGAGAATTTAAAATGCAATATTGTATTTTTACAGTACTGTTTTTTATGTACATTAAAGCGGACACAAAACGTTTTGTCTCCAGATCCAGGATTCAACTAATCTGTATTTTTGAAAATCATCATAGAAAAGTAGCCTCTCTTGATTGACACATTGTGTATTTCCTGCTACAATAACGATACATATCTGGGAACATCTTATGAAATATTTCATGCCATTTCGGCTGACGGTCCCTGTATGAATAAAGAATATAGCGGATTGCAGAGAATGACATGATAAGGGATGTTTTTGAAATCATATAATTTCTTCTTTCCGCTGACTTATGGAAGGAGATTTATATGAAAAAAGAAAAAGCAGCAAAAGCAGCAGAGTCACAGACAGCGAGAAAGACGCTTGCGGAGATGAGTCTTCTGGATGATTTTCTGTTCGGATCGGTAGTGACTTATCCTGAAATTGGTGAAAGATTTGTAAAAAGCATCCTAAAGATAATTTTCGGCAGGGAGTTTAAACGTCTGTCAGTTACAGCACAGAAAGTATTTTATGGTGCAGATACCAGTCTGCATGGCACACGGCTGGATGTGTATATGGAACCTGAAATAGAAAACAACGCAGAAGAACGCGCAGTGGTCTATGACATAGAACCTGATCAGAAAAACAAACCCGCAGATATAAAGGCGTTGCCGCGCAGGACGCGCTTCTACCATGGCAAGATCGCTGCAAGAAGTTTAAATTCCGGCGCAGGTTATGACGACCTGAAAAATGTTGTCATCATTATGATCATGCCATACGATCCCTTTGGTCAGAACCGCATGGTGTACACTATAAAAAACAAATGTATGGAACTACCGGAGATGGAATACGAGGATGGTGCAAGTACCCTGTTCCTATACACGAAAGGGACAGAAGGGATTCCAAACACAGCGGTGGAACATCTGCTGCATTATATGGAAAACACCACTTATGAGAATGCAGTTAATGAGGAACTGCGCGAAATCCATAGAATGGTTGAGACGGTAAAGAAAGATCCGGAGGTGGGTGGAATGCGTATACAGATCTTGGAAGAAAATTATGAATTGAAACGGGAAGTCACAAGACAGGCAGATAAGATCACTGAGCAAGCAGATGAAATCACAAAACAATCAGACGAAATCGCAAAACAATCAGACGAAATTGCAAAACAATCAGATGAAATCGAAAAACTAAAAGACGAAATTAAAAGATTGCGTGAAGTACTCTATCAAAGAAAATCCATAGAAAAAGGATAATAAGTAATGTTTTAAAAAATGTCTATCCTGTATGCACAGGTCAGGCATTTTTTCTTATGTAAAAATATGCTTTTGCAAAAGTTTATTTTTACAAATCTCAATTGGAATTTGCCACCCAAAATTGTTTTTACTTAGTAATCTCCTGTCAATCAAACAGCATCCAATATTTTTAAAGTGGTACTGATTTTTCCAGAACAAAAATCGCTCCTCAATATAAATTTTTGCGCCGTATTTTTTATTATATCATATGGTTAACATAAAATATATTTTTTTACTTCAATGCCTATATTTATTCTCTCAACTTTTCTAAACAAGTAAAAAAGAGCCCCAAAAAGCCCTTTTTACATACTTCACGTCATAATTACGCATATTCACTCAATTTTTATCAAAACAGTAATTTATTTGCTATACTAAAGATGGTAAATCTTTAGTAGAATCTTACCAGATATAGTACATCACATCTTATCATCTCTTATCACCTCTAGGCATGGGCAGGGAAGCGGCAATTCCCCTGCCCATATTCTGCGCTATACTTTACGATCAGCAGCTCTACCCCCAGCTTATCCGCGATCCGTCCCGACTTGATCGCCGCCTCCGTCTCCACGCAGTCTGTCACTATCATTTTCAGATCTTCCACACTATATCCCGCTGCCTGACGAGGGTACTTATCTGCAAGAAACGTCTGATTGGCCGGCAGATTCATCTTTCTGGCAATGCCGCTTTTATCATATCCCTTGTTTTTCAACTCCTTCGCCTGCATCATATTATTAAACTGTCTTGTCAGCAGATACAAAACATCATTTGGTCTTTTCTGCAATGAAAGCAGATCGTAATATAGCTGCAACGCTTTCTTCTGCTGTTTCCCGACAATCGCCTCCACCATTTCAAAAACCCTGTCTTCCAGACTGCGTGCAACCAGAACTTCAACATCCGCTTCCAAAATCTCGTTCCTGCCATGCGTATAACTTAACAGTTTCACCATCTCATTGCGGATTGTCCCCAGATCAAGTCCAATGCGCTGTGTCAGAAGCTCCATTGCACCGGCGGAAATCTTCATTCCCCCTCCTGCTGCCACCCCCGCCATCCAGCGGTGGACCGACGGCTTATCCATCTCTTTAAAATCAATATCTACACCGTTTTTATTTATGGTCTTATACAATTTGCCTCGCTTGTCCATCTCCTTCTCCACAAAGAGAAAATGTACCGTCTCCGAGGGATGCTTTAAATATTCCGCCATTTCCTCACAGGAAGACTTAAACCACCCGGAATCTATAATCAGAATCGTTCTGTAATCCGCAAAAAACGGCAGCGTATCAGCCAATGAGATAACCTCCTGCACATCAATTTTATTTCCTTCAAACCGATGAAAATTCATCGTATCCTCCGGATCTGTCAACGCCTGCAGAAACTTGTCTTTATACTGACGCTTCAAGTATTCTTCTTCCCCATATAAAAGATATGCCTGCTTCGGCTTCCCATCCTTGATCTCCTGCAGCATCTTTTCCAGGTATTGTCTGACGTCATTAATACTTTTTATTTCCACTGATACAACCTTGACCTTTCTTTTTGCTTCTCCTGCTGGATTTGCGCTGCGAAGCAGCATATTCCTTTGCAAATTCGTGTGTATCCGCCGGAGGCTCTAAGAAATCGGTGATTTAATCAACGCTTCCTTAGACTCTCGCTCCATATATTAAAGATCCCACCCTGATCATCGTGCTTCCTTCCAGAATCGCATTTTCATAATCCTGGCTCATCCCCATCGAAAGGATCTCCATGGAAACATTATCATATTTTAGATCCTTCGCTTTTTCAAAAAGCAGACGCGTCTTTTCAAAGTATTTACGGTTCTCCAGATCCGTAGTATTCGCTGGTGGGATCGTCATCAGACCTTTCACTCTGATATGCGGCTGCGCCGCCGAAAGTTCCAGCATCCTCCACAAGTTATCAGCCGCCAGTCCCGTCTTGCTTTCTTCTGCTCCGATATTAACTTCGATCAAGACATCCTGCACCATGTCCCGCTTAGCTGCGGCTTTCTCTAACGCAATCAGCAGATGCTCACTGTCCATACTCTGGATCAGTTCCGCCCTGCCCAATACATATTTGATCTTATTGGTCTGAAGATGCCCGATCAGATGCGCCGGTTTTCCCAGATACGCATCCGCGTCTTTTTTCTCGACCAGCTCCTGCACATGATTCTCACCAAACAGATCGATCTCAAGGCGCGCGCTCTCTTTCACTTCTTCCGTGGACCGCGTTTTGCATGCGGCAAGAAGCAGTATATCCTCTGTTCTTCTGCCGGCAGACTGCGCCGCATTCGCCATTTTCTCTCTGATCACTTCAATATTTTGTTTCATATAAGTAAGATTACTGCACATGATAAAATCCCTGCCTTTTCCTAACTGTCTTTAAGAGCGGCAAAATCCCGGAAAAGCATCTGCCCAAGTAAACTTGGCATCTGCTTTCCCGGCCGCTTGACTCTGCCCTTTGCGAACATTATACATCAATACTTGTGTACAGGCAAAGGGTATTTGCCCGCAAAAGCCATAGACTTATATGGAATGACATGATATACTACTGTCGAAACAGTCCATAATGACAAACCAAATGACTGAGCGAGGCGGGAAATACGGGCATAGAGCGAAGCGTTTGTGTGTATAGACCATCAGACAAATACAAATTTGTTAAGGAGAAAACTTTGTATGGACAAGGATGTAAAAAAAGCAAAAAGATTAGTTATATTTATGTTTCTTTCCTGCTTATGTATTGCATTGATATGCTTCGGAATTGCTGGATATCTTGTGGTGACAAACCGGGAGAGTGGGACTGCAAGCCAAAACCTTGTTAATATTACCAAAAGCATTTTCATGATTGGCGTATTTTTTCTGGTGCTTGGTTTCGGATATACATTGCCAGCCCTGCTTTCCGCCCGAAAAAAAGCGGGAAATCAGCCTTCCGCCGTCATTGATTTCTCTTCTGTTTCCGCCGAAACCGTGAAGTCCTCCGATGTCTTTGACGAGACAAATATGCGGCATAACCTGGCGAAATACATACCTGATGGAGAGACCTTACTGGCCGGCATACACGCGATGGCATACGAATCCAGTGTGATCTGCGTGTTTTCAGGGTGTGTTCCTATGGAGGACAGGCTGCACCCCGATAAAGACGGCGGAACAGTGGCGCTAATGAAAAAAAAGTACAACTCACGTTCTATTTATATTGGTATCACCCAGAATCATCTTGTCATGACCGACTGCGGGATGACCAAATATTACTATCAGTTCGATGACATACCGAATGTCAGTGAGACTGATCTGCAGGAGGTCACCGCTGATATCCTATTGGCTGATATTGGAGGACGCTTCCCCTTGACAGACATCCAAAGCTGCAAGATCAAAAATGGTTGGCTTGGCTCTATAAAATGCTTTATCACCATGAAGAACGGCAGCTACTTCAAGCTCATGTTTCCAAAACTCGGGGGACTGGGCGGAGGAATGCCCCATCATACGGAATACCGTGATGCAATTATTGCGCGGCTTGGCGGAATCAGTACATAACATATTTCACTTTTATATATTTCCACGCTGCATAAATATTTCTAAATACGGGATACTATGATCAATAAAGGATCATGAAAGCGCCGATCAATAATTGCGCAAAAAGCAGCGCGGAAACGAGGTGAACTATGAAAGCCGTAGAGTACAAAAAACCTGTCAACACGATCCCCGAGGGAGTTTGGGAAAGCAGCAGACCAAAAGGAAAAAACGATCAGGATCAACAGTGCACCCAGACCACCGACCTTCAAGGGAATGGATATCCCGTATCCAAACAGGCAGACGCTAAGAAAACGTCGGACAAACCAGAGCACCCTTAACGCCACCAACGCAGAGAACATTTTACAACGATCATTCTGATCGCAAAGCATGAAATGCCAGATATTCCTCTATCCACATCTTCCCATCCCTGACATACACGGTTACCGCCCCGCTTTTATCTGTCCGGTATATCCTGCAGCCATATTGTTCCAGCCGTTCTACAATCTCCTCATGCGGATGCCCGTAACGGTTATTCCGCCCACAGGAAATCATGGCTGTCAGTGGACTGCAGTATTTCAAAAAGGCTTCCGAAGTGGAGGTCGAGGAACCATGATGTCCGACCTTTAACAGCTGTACTTGACGGCATCCATACTCTTCCCAGTATTGGATGACTTCCCGCTCGCTTTCTGCCGTGGCGTCTCCTGTAAAGACCCCGCAGAAATCCTCATATTCCACGGAAACAACCAGCGAGTTTTCATTGATATCCTCAGTCCAGTATCCTTCTCTGGGATGCAGTACCGTAAGTTTCAGCCTTCCTGCCTGAATACATTCACCGCTTGACAACAATAACACCTGAACGCCATTCCTCTCCGCCAGCGCGATCAGCTCTGCACAGCTTTCCCTGATGCCATAGGCATCCGGAAGCACAAGCGTATGCACAGTAATTGCATTTCCCTTTCCCATCTCCATCATTTCCTGATATCCGCTGCAATGATCCTCATCCGGATGCGTGATCAGCCAATAATCAATTTCGCTGATCCCCTCATGTTTTAGGAACGGCATTATCTGATACTCCGCCAAATGACTTTTAGAAGAACTTCCGCCGTCGATCATGCAGGTAATTCCTTCTGCGCGGATGAATATCCCGTCACCCTGCCCCACGTCCAGCATGGTTATACAAAGCCCTTCTTCCGCCCGCAGCCCCATCATCAGAACCACAACTGCAATCAACAGAAACCGGATATACACTTTCATCCGGCGCAGTCTCTTTTTCCCAATCTTTTTCCCCGACAGTGCAATCAATATCAAAATGCTATAAAATATAATGATCTTTACGGTTCCCGGCGCACCGGCGATCCAGCTTCTTCCCGGCAGGTTCATCGCCGCGCTGCAGAGCCACTCATAGACACATAAGATCACATGGACAAGCATCCCCACAGCCTTTCCTAAAGGCAGAAAAACACAGCCTGCCATAACCGTAATGATTCCCGCCGGAAGCAGCACGCTCATCAGCGGAATAACCAGCAGATTCAGGAATATGGAATAAACCGGATATTCATAATAACTCATCAACAGCACAGGCAGCGTTGCAAGATTGACACACAATCCTCCGATTGCGGCATTGCAAAGCATACGCAGCCTTTTCTCTTTGATATCAATCCCATCCATTAGGGCAGGATACAGGACCGCCACGCCGAAAACAGCCATATAAGACATCCAGAATCCCGACTGATACAGCACATATGGTTCCGAAATTGTTGTGCACAACGCCGCCACGGACAGTGCCGTAGGCAGGTCATAACTTCTTCTTACGCAGGCTGCCATGACCATAAATCCAAACATCACTACCGCACGGACCGTTGAGGCGCTGCCGCCGGTCATAATTGCATAAGCAGTCATGCCCAGCATGGCAAGTCCCCCTGATACATAAAGTGGCAGCGCAAGTCGTTTAAAGAGCTGATATAACCCGACTCCGATCATGCTGATATGCAGTCCGCTGATTGCCAGAATATGTGCGATACCGTTGGTCTGATAAAGCTTCTTGATGTCCCGGTCCATCTGAAGTTTTTCCCCCAAGAGCATTGCCCGCATCACGGAAGCATCCCGCTCATCCAGCGAAGCATCCAAAACACAAGACAGATAGCAGCGGATCCGGTACAAGCCCTCCCTGAACGCATCATATTCTTCCGAAACACTGACGATTTCTGTTACCGATACTTTTCCACAATATCCCTGTAACCGATAATATCGATTTTGGTCAAATTCTCCCGGATTGGTTGCCATAGCGAATACAGTCATTTTTCCTGTAAGCAAAACCGTTGCGCCCATCGGCGGTGCCTCCTGCTGCATATAGCAGATCAGCCCATATGTATCATCCGTGTCATTAATTGATTGAAAGGAATCTTCCCAAAACGGTGATTCCATATCGCAGAATGCGATATTACTAAGATATACTACCTGCGTTTCTCCCCTGATTTCTTTTCCGCTGACGGTACCGCTGATTAAAAGATTACGGTCTGTCCATGCAGATACATCCGCTTTCGGCGGTCCTTTAATACAAAGCCACCAAAAGATCAGGGCAATACAGACAAGAGAGGCTGCGCATAGCGGCCTTCGCATCATCCTATCCCCACCTTTCCCGAAAAGAAAGTCTCTTCATTTTATTCGATCAGATCAAGATTCCTTGTGAATGTATTCTCGAAACTGATGTTTTCACGATACTGTACCGCTGTTTCCCCATCTATCATGATCTGAACTTTGTTGACATTGCTAAGCTCCGCAAGGGAATTTACGATAGAATAAATCGTCACTTCCGGCGTAACATTATATGGCTGCGTCAAAAACGTACTGTCCAGATTCACATAGCATGTGCCGTCAGTTATTGTAACCGAATTGATCTTTGCTGCGGGATTGATCGTCGGATAGGATTCCGTATTGCTCGGTCCCGCGATCAGCTGATCCACGACTACCCTTTCCATCGCTATGTTGCTGTTATATATTACCAGCCGGTTGACTTCGATCAATGCATTTCCCTCTTCATTGGCAAAATATAATTTAATATTGGCCTGTTCGTAGGCATTGATCTCCGAACCCTGATTATCAATAAACATATCCGCCGTCATTACGCCAACCGGCTTCCCAGCCAGATCCGTCAGCGGATCAAGGTACATGCTATGTGAATCTGGACAGCGCATTTTTAACGCAGCCATATAATGTCACATCAGAGGTGGCGATTTATTCCATCGTAAATTCCTTGGCGGAGCTGAGTAATGTCAATAAAGTCCAGCTTATGATAGATGGGGAAACAGCGGTNNTTACGCCAACCGGCTTCCCTGACAGATCAGCCAGCGGATCCTCTCCTACCAGAAAACTAACGCCGTCGATCCCCTTGATCTGCGTCAAATTCCTTACGATCGCCGCCCGCGTCAGTATCTCCGTGGAAGGAAGCATCTGCCTGTAGGCTTCATCCACTTTTATGACGATCTGCGTTTCCTCCAGTTGGTAAGAGATCACTTGAAATCCAAGACGCATCGGCGCTTTCATATCAATACTTTCCGGAACCGCCTGCATTTTCTCCAGCAGCTCCTGTATCTGTCCGCTCTGCTCCTCCGACTCCATAGTATAAGACTGACTGATCAGGGCATTTTCATCTTTATTCAGATAATAGAGCTGTACTTCGGAGGAAGATACCGAAGTCCCTGGAGGCTTATCTACATGCCCCGACCTGCTGCAGGATAACAAGGTTGTAAAAACAAACAAATACAACAAAGCCGCCGCCATATCACACAAATATTCGTTTATCTTCTTTCTTTTTTCGAAGTACACTTTTTAACCCTCTTTCTTACCATCCTTAAGACCAAAACATAATTGGAAACGCCTAATAAAATCAATCCACAGAGATAAAACTCAACGGTATCTTCACCACGAATTTTGTCCCTTCTCCCATCACACTGTCAACCGTAATAGATCCGCGGTGATATTGTATCGTTCTTTTTACAATGGCAAGTCCCAGACCATTACCGTCGATCTCATTGGAATGCGATTTGTCCACCCGATAAAATCTCTCAAATATATGATCAATATCCGTCTCAGAGATCCCGATTCCCGAATCCCTCACCTCTACTGTCATATACTGATGATCCGCATCCAGTATAATTTTCACCCAGCCGGGGTGGCGGTTATATTTAATTCCGTTTTCAATCAGATTTGTCAATGCAAGCGTCAGTTTCACCTCATCCACATCCGCCGTGACCTCCCGCTCGCTCTCAAAGATCAGATCTACCTCCTGCTTCCTCGCAATGGGTCCCAAACGCTTTATGATCAACTCCAGCATCGCATTGATCTTGCAGCTTTCAAAATGCATGCCGGACGCACCTTTTTCCATCTTTACAAGAGAAAGAAGATCTGTGATGATCTTATTTTCCCGGTCGATCTCCTCCGTAATATCATGCATGAATTCACGATACATCTCTACCGGTACATCCTCCTGCATATTCAGGGAGTCTGCGAGAACCTTCATCGAAGTGAGCGGCGTCTTTAATTCATGCGATACATTACTGACGAATTCCTGCCGCGAATCATCCAGCGCTTTCGCTCTGGCCCGCATCTTATTAAAGGCTTCCACCATATGCTGCGTCTCGATATAATCTGACACCGCCGGTATTGCCTCGTCGAAGGTAACTGCCTCATTGGTCGCCTTAACCACCTCGTCAAAGGGACGCGTAATAATCACCGAAATAAAGATCGCGATACCGATAATACAGATCATGATCACTGTTTCCAGCACCCTCGCCTGACGGTAGATCGTCTCATAATTCTTTGAAAAATTTTCCGTAGATACACTGGTCAGGATCACCCCCTCTACTTCGGAGCTTCCCTCACCTTCCCCTGTACCAAAGATCGGAACGACAATCTCGATAAAATGATTGTTGGTGTCATAATTGGTAACTGTCTTACCACCGGAACCATCGATCACTTCCTTGGCGATCATATACCTGCCTTCACTGAGTCCATACGTATCCTTTATGATACGAAAATTCTGATCTACAACAAGTATCCTCCCGTCGTAGATTGTAGAAAGCTGTGACAATTCCGCATTGATGATTTCTGAAGAATTATCCTGTAGATAATGATAGGATATCAGATGATTGGCAACGATACGCATCTGATTAACAACTTCGCTGGTACGCGAATTAATATTTTCATCCTCATAATGATTGAGGATGCCGCGCCACATCAGCGCGCTGCCAAACAGTCCTGTTAAAATGATAATAAGAAATATACGAAGCTTAAAACTCCGGATAAAAGTGAGCTTACCCCTTATAATAGTATCCAACCCCCCACTTTGTCTGAACAAACTTCGGTTCGCTTGGATTGTCCTCTATCTTTTCCCTCAGACGCCGCACATGAACATCCACCGTCCGCACATCTCCGGGATAATCAGTGCCCCAGACAAGTTTCAGCAGACTGTCTCTGTTATATACTTTACCCGGATTAGTCACAAAGAGTTCCAAGAGGTCAAATTCTCTGGCCGTCAGATTGATCTCCTTTTGTCCGATTGTCAAGCGTCGGTTATCCAGATCTATCTTCAGTTCTCCGTTTTCAATTATACGGGATACCGGTTTTGAATTTTTGCGTGCTGCGCTTTCATATCGTCTGATGATCCCCTTGATACGGGCCTTGACCTCCAGGATATTAAAAGGCTTGGTAATATAATCATCAGCGCCGTTTTCCAATCCCATGATCTTGTCCATATCGTCGCCCTTTGCCGTCAGCATCACGATCGGCACATCAGAAAACTCTCTGACCTGCTGGCACACCTCCGTACCGGAAAGTTTTGGAAGCATCAGATCCAATAAGATCAGACTATATTGATTCGCCTTGATCTTTTCTAACGCTTCTTCCCCGTCATATGCCACATCCACCTGCATCTCATCCTGTTCCAGACTATACCGGATTCCTTTTACAATCAACTTCTCGTCATCTACTACCAATATTTTTTTACTCATCTCTATGTGAACCAATCCTTATTTATAATCTACCATGTCAGCGTACAGTGATATAACTCTCAATCTTCTCATATGTGGCGCCCTTGATCCCCGTCACCTGCATAAGATCCTCCTTACAGGAAAATGCGCCATGTTCCTCACGATATGTAATGATGGCATCCGCACGGGTCTGTCCGATCCCGGGAAGGTCCATCAATTCCGCCACCGTAGCAAGATTGATATCCAGAAGCCCTTGAACGTCATAGGAAGACTGATTCTCCTGCCCGGCGTTCGTAAATTCACCGGAAAGCGCCTCCTCTTCCGTCGGAATCTGATACTGCATACCGTCGCTGACTGTCAGCGCCAGATTGCAATAATCCTGACAGGCCTCCGGCAAAAATCCGCCTGCCGCTTCTATTGCTTCATAAAGTCTGCTGCCTGCCGGCAGGGCATAAACGCCCGGCGATCGGACCGCACCACAGACGTGGATATAAATTTCCTCCTGTGGCTCATCTCCTACATCATCTCCGCTTCTTCCCATATCCACAGCCTGCTGTTCCTGCAACGCCTGTTCCGAAACGGCATCCTGCAGCACCACCTGTGGCGATGGTGCAGCACATGATGACAAAAATGCTATCTGCGCCAGAACTGTCATAGCAATAATCATATGATTTATTTTCATAAAATCTCCTTTCCGGTGTATCTGACACCCGCAAGGAGACCTTTCAGACTAATTTTATTCTATGCTATGTTGCATAAAATTACAAGAGTAATTTTGTTAAGATTTCATTAAATATTTTATTCCCATTTAAATAACACGCATCCCACGATTGCGACGATGATCCCGATGATCTTTCGAACCTCCAATGGCTGCTTCTCCACCTGAAATATCCCCAGCAGCTCAATGATATAGGCAACCAGAAGCTGAGATATGACGATGATCATGACCGCTCTTGCCGGTCCCAGCGCATCCATGCTTTTAATTACTGTAATAGTGATAAATGCGCCGATTGCTCCGCCAAGAAGCATATATTTGGGCTGCACCTTGACCACGTCGCTCAATGGCCCACGCTCTGCAAAAAGCCATGCCG
>DLOP01000102.1:423-5429 GCA_002478505.1 Lachnospiraceae bacterium UBA7481 | reverse complement strand
AACCGTTAATAAAACTACCCAGTGCAGAGATCAGGGAATTGAAGGAAGAACTTGCCGAGCAGAAGGAGGAGAATGCTGAACAGAAGGCCAAGATAGCCAAGCAGGAGACGGAGATAGCCAAACAGGCGGCGGAGATAGCCAAACAAAAAGCAGAGAACCAACGTTTACAGGAGATGCTTCGCCTGGCAGGAACGAATTGATCTTACGCAGAATTCTTTTAATAATGATAAAAGCGTATCATTTATCGACAAATGATATGCTTTTATCATTGTAAGCCTTGCGTCGCACGTTTCTAACGGGTGAAACTCCCCAATCCGCCCTAATAGTGGGAAGGATACAGCCAAGACCAAGGGTGTCCACCGTGAGGTGCGATAGCAGGAGGAACCTGTCTGATTGCCAATCTGGACAGCCAAGAAGATGCAGATCAACTTGCAGCTTTACTCAGGACAACAAAGTAGTCGATAAATATATGTAAAGAAACATGAAACCAGCCATTGAAAATCTTGAAATTTTGTTGCATATTTAATTCAAAATGATTTTATTAAAATTTATCTGAATTAAATGAGGAGAGGCTTTATGTTTATATCAGAAATATTTTATGAGAGACCTAAGCAGTGGGGGTTTAGAGGAGACCCTTACTTTTGGACTTATCTCGAAGAGTACTGCTCAAAGATAGAGTTTCCATATTCGGAAAGCCGGTTTGTGGATGATATTTACCGTATCTTTATAAAAGTAAGTGGTACACAGCTGCAAGTAGATACAATAGTTAAGGTAGAGGAATTTGCACATGGAGGAATGACTTCAGGCCGCTAAAGTGGGAAATTTTGGATTGAAAGAATCAATTCCCCCTCAGATCAAATTCATGAAAAATAGTGTTATTATTTCCCCATGAATAAACAATGTAATAATTATCTCCGTCAATATCTGTTTTAAATGTCAAAGGTAAACGTCCGTCGCGGATATCTACATTTGTATTTGTCTGATTTTCGACGACACATGTCCAGTCATTGTCTGCAAATTCTGAATAGTATTTTTTTAATTCGTCTAAAGAAAGTTCGCTTTTAATGAGGATAGCTCCAAAATATTGCATCCCTTTACCATTTCCAACTAATTTCCCTGCTTCATATATTGACTCAATAAATTCCGTGTTATTTGGGAGCGGCAGGTCTACAAGTTCATCTGCCGTTTTCTTCGCTGCATTATCATTTACAAATGGTGCAGCTATCAAAAGAATCAAAATGGATAAAAAAAGAAGCGCTACAGCTGAAACAATAATAACTAATGCTTTCTTCATACCTATATTCCTCGCTTTGCAGTCCGGTCAATTCTGATTTTCCTGTTTCTGACATAAATCATTATACATCTTACACCATTAAATGTCATTCTATTTTTCTGCATTTACGCTATCCCAGAAAGAGTTTTCTTATATAATCCGTAATTATATATAAAATACAAAAGTTTTGCGGTTATAATCCGAAAAACTTATTGATTTCTTTTGGGCTTTGCGATATAATTCATTGTGGATGGAGGTGGTTATCATGATTTACAGACCTATGTATGTAGAAAAGATAATGGCTTATGTGGATACTCCTTTTGTTAAGATACTCACAGGAGTACGCCGCTGCGGAAAGTCTACAATATTAAAAATGATTATGGAAAAGCTGAAAACGGAGCGAAAAGTTCCCGAAGACCGCATTATAAGCTGTCGTTACGATTCAATGGAATATGAGGATATGACAGCAAAGCAGATGTACACTCAGTTAAAGGAGCGGCTTTCATCCGATCGCAAGACCTACTTGTTTCTTGATGAAGTTCAGGAAATTAATGGATGGGAAAAGGTTGTTAATTCACTGGCGTCGGATTTTGATGTTGACCTGTATATAACGGGTTCTAATTCAAGAATGATGTCTTCTGAAATATCAACATATCTCACCGGAAGATATATTTCCTTCCGAATTTTCACCCTGTCTTTTGGTGAATACCTGATGTTCAAGGCGAAATATGCTGCTATTGGTGATCCGAAAACGGAACTTGCAAACTATGTCTGTCTGGGAGGTTTTCCTGCGACCCATTTACAGGCATATTCTCAGGAGGAAATTTATGCGATTGTCAGGGATATATACAATTCAACGATTTTTTCAGACATTGTAAAACGAAATCAGATCAGGAAGATCGACCAGTTAGAGCGTGTTGTAAAATATATTTTTAACAATGTAGGCAATGCTTTTTCTGCAAAGTCGATTGCGGACTATCTGAAATCGGAGCGTCGATCTCTTGACAATGAGACGGTCTATAGCTATTTGGAAAAGCTGGAAAAGGCATATTTGCTCCACCGCTGTTCAAGGTATGACCTGCAGGGAAAAGAAATCCTTAAAACACAGGAAAAATTCTATCTTGCAGATGTAGCCCTGCGGTACAGCGCCCTTGGTTATAACGCAGACAGTGTGGCTTCAAGCCTTGAAAATGTCGTTTATCTGGAGCTTTGCCGACGGGGATATGCTGTCAATGTGGGAAAAACGGGCGACGGAGAGATTGATTTTGTGGCATCAAAGCAAAATGAAAAAATCTATGTTCAGGTCACGCAAGAGATACATTCTGAAAAGACAGAAAAACGAGAGTATAATCGCCTGCTTGAAATACGCGATAATTATCCCAAATATGTTCTTACCACGGATGAATTTGCAGGAGGAAATTATGAGGGAATAAAGACAATGCACATTGCGGATTTCCTTCTCAGCTCTGAATATTAAAATTAAGCCCATGATTTAACTAGCAGTTAAATTAATTTAAAATTATTTAATAATAACTCAATTGTGTGCGATATCAGTTCCTGTTATAATTTTACTACAAAAGTTTTTGGAATTATTTCAGGAGGTTTATTAATGAATATTGGAGACGTCATTAGAAAATATAGAAAAGAAGCGGGACTGACGCAGGAAGAGATGGCTCGCAGACTGGGAGTGACAACTCCGGCAGTGAATAAATGGGAAAATAAAAATTCTAATCCGGATATTGAATTATTGGCTCCCATTGCAAGGCTGTTACACATATCTCTTGATACCTTACTGTCTTTTCGGGAAGAGCTTACGCCATCTGAAATCAAGGAAATGATCCGTGAGATGGATACAATGTTTGATTCTGAAGGATTTGAAAAAGTATATGAGTGGGCATCAGAAAAGATCAGGGAGTATCCAAACTGTAATATGCTAATATGGCAGTTCGCGGTAATACTGGATGCGAGAAGATTAACAGACGATGTTCCCGATTCTGAAAAATATGACGGGCAGATCAGCGCATGGTATGAGATCGCATTAAAGGATAAGAATGAAGATATAAAGCGTCAGGCGGCAGATTCTTTATTTAACTTTTATTTTAGAAAAAAGAAATATACAAAGGCGGAGGAATACTTAAAGTATTTTTCTGCCAATGATCCTATGAAGATGATTTATCAGGGAAGATTGTACCAAGCGCAGGGAGATAAAGAAAATGCATATAAAACTTATGAAAACGTTTTATTCTCTGCGCATCAAACATTAAAATTTACATTTAACCTGATGATGGGACTGGCGATTGAAGATGGCGATTTTGAGAAAGCCCGTTATCTGGCTGAAAAGATGGGAGCGGCAGAGGCTTTATTTGAAATGGGCAAATATAACGAATGTTCGCCAATGCTGGATGTTGTTTGTGCAGAAAAAAATATTGAGGAAACATATCGTGTAGCAGTACAGTTATTAGAAAGTGCAGACAGCCTTTGTGATTTTCAGAAATCGGGTTTATTTCAGCATATGAAATTTACTAAGCCGGATAATTCCTTCATGGAGAGCTATAAAGAGATAATTTTGGAACTTTTTAGAAATGAGGAAGATTTCGGATATATGAAGGGACATAAAGATTGGGAAGCTCTGATCGAAAAAAAATAAAAGACCCATAAGGGTCTTTTGACCCGAAAAGGGTCTTTTATTATTTCATTAGAACGGACAGTTGATCAAAAACTGGAATCACATGAAAAATGACGCGGTTTCATCACTCATCCGTCTGGGCGGAATTGACATGTACCATGATATGTTTTACCTTTGGGAAATTCTTTTCAATATCCGCATGGACTTCTTCTGCAATTTCATGGGATCTTTTCAGCGTATAAGAACCGTCCACTGCAATTTCTATGTCTACATATATTTTATTCCCGAAAATCCGCGTGTGGAGCGAATCTATCCTCTGAACTTCTTCATTCTTCATAACACGTTCATAAATGTGATGTTCCGTTTCTTCGTCGCAGGAATGATCCACTACTTTATCGACAGCATCCTTAAAAATGTCATATGCGGCCTTCACGATGAATATAAAAATTACCAGACTGGCAATGGAATCCATAATCGGAAAGCCAAGCCTTGCGCCTGCAATTCCTATTAAAGCGCCTATAGAGGAAAAAGCGTCTGAACGGTGGTGCCATGCATCCGCCAGCAGTGCACTGGAGTCAATTTTGGTTGCATTCACTTTTGTATACCAAAACATAGCCTCTTTGCTTACAATGGAAACGATTGCAGCAACCAGCGCTAAAATCCCCGGTACCTGCAAATCACCATAATTGCCGGACAGAATATTTTTCACTGCCTCCATCCCAATGCCAAGCCCTGTCATAAACAGAATCATTGCCAGGATAATGGCTGCCACGCATTCCATACGCTCATGCCCATAGGGATGTTCCTTATCCGCTCCCTTGGAAGCAAGTTTGACCCCGATGATCACTACGATCGTACTAAACACGTCCGATGCGGAATGAACTGCATCGCTGATCATTGCATTGGAATGAGCCACAATACCCGCTATCAGCTTAAACACAGACAATACCAAATTGCCTATAATGCTTACGGCTGATACCCTGTCTACGACTTTCTGGAAATCATTGTGCGGCTCAGTACACACCTTTTTTGTCACTTGTTTTTCCCTCATACTTAAGTTACCTCCCAAATGTAAGATAGCCCTATGACACTAATATATGTGGGAAT
>DLOP01000102.1:0-418 GCA_002478505.1 Lachnospiraceae bacterium UBA7481 | reverse complement strand
TAGGAGTTTGCCTTAATAAAAAAGTATAAAAAAATACCCACGACCAGTATTAGCAGCTACTGTCCCGTGGATAGAAGATTCCACTGTCACTTATGTGACCCGACTCCATGACACATGGTCACGGTCTGTTCAGTTTGTACTGTAGATTTATATGCAGTGCAAAGAGTGTTTATAGACTAACATAGGTATCCAATATTGTCAAGCAAAAATCAATATGCTACACTGAAATCACTAATTCAGAGTCTGATGGGGTGCTAATAATGAGATTGCTGATCTATGGGGCGGGAGTTATCGGTTGTTTATATGCAGCACTATTTAGTGAAGCCGGATATGATACTTACGTTTATGCACGCGGAAAAAGATTGGAAAGCCTTACTAAAAATGGTTTGCTGTATAGAAAAGATAAGAAAATAAGGAA
>DLOP01000105.1 GCA_002478505.1 Lachnospiraceae bacterium UBA7481 | reverse complement strand
TAGATGTTAGTTAACTTTCTTATAGGTTGTTTCAATCATTAGGATCATCATAATAAAAAACAGCAATAGGAAAACAGGAAACAGCTTAATGCTGATATGGTTGGCAATCAGCCCGAACAGCGGAGGGATAAAAGTGGAACCCATATATGCGCTTGCCATCTGTATACCGATNNATGGCTTGGGAATTGTTACTGCCAAAGTGTGACGGCGTAGAATGAATGATACAGGGATATACAGGCGCGCATCCCAGTCCGATCACCACAAGCCCTGCCAGAGCCGCAATGTCTGTTTTTACCGGGAGGGATATACAAAGAATGCCCAAAATAATAATGGTGGTGCCAAGCCGTATCATTTTCCGGTCTCCGATTTTTTCAGAAATAAAGCCCGCTGCAAACCGTCCTGCGGTAATTCCAATAAAAAACAGGGCGGCAAAGGCGGCGGCAGCTTCTTTGGAAATACCTCTTGCCTGTGTCAGATAGCTGCTGGCCCAAAGCATTGATGTGCTTTCTCCGGCGCAGTAGCAGAGGAATCCGATCAATATGAAGGGAACGCCCCGGATCTTCAAAGCGCCTTTCAGACCGAGCAGGGCGTGTTTGTCTTCTTCCTCATTATTCTTTTGGTTTACTTTCCAGATCGAAAGCGTGGATAACAGAATGATGGCAATAGCAAACTGTATCAGGGAAACCGTGCGGTAACCATTTTCCCAAGTGGAATGTAGCAATGCCGCACTCATAATATAGGGACTGATTATGGTTCCAACACCCCAGAAACAATGAAGCCAGCTGATGTGGCGTGAAGTGTAATGGATTGCGACATAATTATTCAGCGCGGCATCGATGGCGCCTGCACCAAGACCATAAGGAACCGCCCAGATACACAGGAGCCAGAAGCTGCCGGATAAGGAAAATCCAAACAATGCAACAGCGGTCAGAAATACACTGAAAACAGTTACATATTTTGTCCCAAAGCGGTGAGTCAGCCGTTCTGAAAGAAGACTTGAGCAGATGGTTCCACCGCTGATCGTCATTGATATAATGCCCATATAGGAGATAGGTACCTGATAGGATTCCTGCATGGTAGGCCATGCCGCGCCAAGCAGGGAGTCAGGGAGCCCTAAGCTGATAAAAGCCAGATATATTAATGACAACAGTAAGAGATACATAGGTTTCCTCCATTAAAAAATTAATTTATTATATCTTATTTAATAAAAAAGGTAAATATTGTTATAAAGCTCTTGACAATGTTGTCTATTGACGATAGACTATATTTGTCTATTGATAATAGACTAAATGCAAAGGATAAGAAAGATTGAAATAGGAGGAAAAAATTATGAAACCGGAATACAAATTGGGAGCGGTGGAATCCAGATTTGCAGATATCATATGGGAACACGAACCGTTGACTACCGCAGAACTGGTTCTATTGTGTGAAAAGGAACTTCATTGGAAAAGGACTACTACTTATACGGTATTAAAGAAACTTAGTGAGCATGGTATTTTTAGAATGCAGGATAAAATGGTAACATCCCAGATTTCCAGGGAAGATTATTATGCTGCCCAGAGCGAATTATTTGTGGAAGAAACATTCGAAGGATCGCTTCCTGCTTTTATTGCAGCATTTACCAGACGTAAGGAACTGACGGCGGAAGAGATAGCGGAAATTCATAAAATGATTGATGCGGCAGAATAAGATTTTAGATAGTCTTCATGTATGTAGAAGGAGTTATGATAGCAAATGAATACGATAGTGAAGGATTTATTCCTTAAGATACTTGATATGAGTTATATGGGCGGATGGCTGATGGCAGCTGTGATCCTTACCCGTTTGCTGTTAAGGAAAGCACCCAGATGGCTGATCTGTCTGTTATGGGGACTTGTTGCGTTGCGGCTGATCTGTCCGTTTTCGATGGAAAGCTCATTCAGTCTGATTCCCGAAAAGGAACCATTATCTGGAGTAATGGTGCAGGAGCCGCTGTTTATGACAGAGGAATGGCAACAGAATGTAACTGTTCCAACTTATACATATACAGGCATGGAAAATACCGGGGTTGAAAGAGAAGTAAAGCCTGCGGGTTCCGTCATATCCGTTATGGATGTCTTAGCCTTTGTATGGGCGGCAGGAGTTGTTTTGATGATGGCATATGGCGTTGTCAGTTATTACAGGATCAAAAAATATACTGACATATCTTTGAATGTAAGGGATAATATTTATCAATGTGATACGATTGATACGCCGTTTATTCTTGGTACGATTCATCCACGTATTTTCGTTCCCTCCATGATAGAAGATTGCAGAATGGAGTATGTGGTGGCGCATGAAAAAGCTCATATCAGACGAGGTGACCATCTATGGAAGCCATTAGGTTTTGTTATTCTCTGTGTATATTGGTTTCATCCACTCTGCTGGATTTCATACATACTTCTTTGCCGGGATATCGAACTTGCCTGCGACGAATGTGTTGTCAGTACCATGGCGCTGGAAGATAAAAAGCTTTATGCAGAAGCACTTTTATCATGCAGCATCAATAAAAAAATCATCACTATCTGTCCCCTTGCATTTGGCGAAGTCGGTGTTAAGGAAAGAATAAAAAGTATTCTGCATTATAAAAAACCTGCGTTCTGGGTTCTTGTAATATCTGTTTTGGTCTGTGTTATTGTTGCTGTCTGCTTTTTAACAAATCCTGACGGGAAAAAGGAAGACTTGACGGTCGGGAAAGTGGAGGATCCGCTGGAGAACAGGGACGATACTTCTGCAGAGTCTGCTGTAGAGAAGGAATCTGATGTCCGAACGGAGGGCGCTGCTGACACGACGATTGCTCCTGATCTGAATCGCAACGGTATCGCAGAGGAAGTCCGCCTGATGGATATGGATGATGGACAGGGGCAGCGGTTGGAAATCTGGGAGAATGGCGAACTGATTGATTTTGAAGAAGGCTATTTTGCACATGCTGGAAGAACAAGTATATTCCTGTGTACCTTGGAAGGAGAGGACTATCTCCTGCGTTACCATCCGACAATGTATCAGGGCGTCTGTACGTACGACTATGCACTGTCCACTTTGACAAACAACGAGGAGACTGTGGTACAGAGTAATTGGGTAAATTTTGATATTAATTTTGGATCCCCCATTCATGATGGTTTTGATCCGGATGAAATTGCCGCGTTTATGGATGAGATCAATGATCTGCTTGCCCACAGCGTCCAGATGCTCAATACTGACAGCGATCTGCTGGATACGTTTGAGAAGGAAGGGCGGCTTTACGACAGCCTGTGGTGGCTGGATGTCTGGGAGCCGGTGTTTAGTAGAGATAAAGAAATATCTTTGTTGGAAAATCTTAAGGATTTTCAGACTGCCATGATGGAAGTTCAGGAATCGGTGACCCCGGAGACGATGGGTGGATTGCCGATTACCAAACCTTTGGAGATGGCATTTTACAGTGGCGCGGGGGCGTGGGGTACTAGTCTTATTTTGAATCCGGACGGTAGCTTTGTGGGGAACTATTCTGATACCGACGGACTTACGGTATATGTCTGTCAATTCCATGGACGATTTGGAACCGTGGAAAAACTTACTGATAACTCATGGTCTCTGACGTTGGAAGAACTGGAACTTGACACCGGTCGCAGCGTGGGTGAAGAATGGGATGAGATTGGCGGCGATTATACATTTCATTATATTTCCAGTGAGCCATATGGTTTTAATGACGCGGATGAAACTGCCTTAAAAACAGGCGCGCAGTTTATCCTCTATAGTCCGGATGCTACCGGTCATGAACCGGGAACGGAGCTTTATGGCGCGGCTGAGTTCCAGTCATGGATGCATGAACGTAAGGAGTTTATTAGTGATGATGATATTTTGGGCTGCTGGGGGCTGCAAAATGTGGAAACGGGTCAAGGCTTCTTTAGTGACGATCGTTAAGGTCTGGCGTTAGGTAACGGGTACATCCTTCCCTACAATCTGGTGGACTACAATGTCGGCAATCTGCTTTGGCGTCTCCGCAAAATCCCGCTTGATCCATTCGTCCAGAAGGGCAAATACGCCGTAAGCATAAAATTTATTGGTATAATTGTGTAAAGGCTCAAAGCTAAAATATGGCTCCATTACCTGATAAAATGCCATGTAGATGGCATGCTGCATTCCTGCATCATAGATTCTGCAGATCAATGGGCGTATGCTCAGATTGAAAGCCAGCAGGTCTTCCGTATTGGAAAGGGAAAAATGTCCCTCCTGCGAAAGGTTGTGGTCGATCACCCACTGGTTCCAAAGGCGGATCAATTTATAAGTCAGTATTTCATCTTTGGAACGGAAGTGACGGAAGAAGGTTGCCCTGCCTACGCCTGCGAGATCGGTAATTTCCTGCGCGGTAATCTTTGCGATCGGTTTTTCTTCCATAAGCTGTAGGAGAGCGTCGGCAATACAATCGTTTATAAATTCTGCGCTTTTATTTTTTCTGCTCATTTTTGTAACCCTCAGTATTTTTTTGATACGATTTTGTAAAATCGTATCATTTATTTCTTTGACATTGACTTTCCATTGATTTCCATTATACATTATAATCAAACAAGATTTATTTTCAAGATACACTGTAAGATTTTGAAGTGGAGAAATTTATTATGAATCCGATAAAAAAACTGTATTGCCGTATCTTTCAAACTATATTTCGTATTGCGCTTCCCGTATTGCCTTATCGCAATCCTAATATTCTGCACCATGTGAAGGATATTTCATCAGTTCTATCTGCAAAGGGACTGCATAAGCCACTGCTGGTAACTGACGCGTCGGTGCGTAATCTTGGACTGACGAAGGAACTGGAGGATATTCTGGAGGAAAGCGGGCATGGCGCGGTTGTTTATGACGGGACACAGCAGAACCCGACTTCAGCCATGGTTGCGGTGGCATTTGGACTTTATAGGGAACATTCCTGCGACTGTATTATTGCTTTTGGCGGCGGTTCGCCGATGGACTGTGCCAAAGCGGTGGGCGCCTGCGTTGCATATCCGAAGAAAAGCCTTAAGCAGCTGGAAGGCATCCTTAAGGTAGTAAAGAAAACGCCGGTGATCTTTGCAGTTCCGACAACTGCGGGAACAGGCAGCGAAACGACGCTTGCTGCCGTTATCGTTGACGAGAAGACCAGACATAAATATGTGATCAATTCCTTCCCGCTGATTCCGTCTTATGCTGTATTGGATCCGGTAGTGATCCGTTCGCTGCCGGCGTCTGTTGCTGCGACCACAGGCATGGACGCTCTGACCCATGCCATTGAAGCATATATCGGAAGATCTGTGACGAAGGAGACAGGCAGGGATGCCAGAAAAGCAGTCAAGCTGATATTTGCCAATATTAAAGCGGCTGCGGCACATGAATCGGTGGAAGCGGAGAAAGCTATGCTTTCAGCAGCCCATTATGCGGGAAGAGCATTTACACGTTCTTATGTAGGTTATATCCATGCGGTGTCCCATTCACTGAGCGGGAAGTATAACATGCCCCATGGTCTGGTTAACGCAGTGCTGCTGCCGATTGTGCTGGAAATGTACGGCCCATGCGTCTATAAAAGACTGGCGCAGCTTGCCGTATGCGCGGAACTCGGAACACGTGCAGAATCGGAAGAAGAACTTGCAAAGAAGATGATTCGTGCAATTTACAACTTAAATGAACAGCTGGGGATTCCCGGAAAACTGGAGGGGATCAAGGAAGAAGATATTGACAGTCTTGCTGCATATGCGGATAAGGAGGCAAATCCTTTATATCCGGTGCCCACTCTTTGGGATAAGAAGCAGTTAAAAGAGATTTACCGTAAGGTTATGGCATGATCAAAACTTTGATATCAGGCTTGCCTTGTGATCAATTGCGTGGAGAGGGTATTATGGAAGCACAGGAATTGTTAAATAAACAAAAAAAATTTTTTGAAAGCGGTGCAACGCTGAAGGTATCCGTACGTAAGGAGGCGCTTCGCCGCCTGCGGGATGCGATCACGCAATATGAGGACGCTTTGTGCAAAGCGCTTTTTCAGGATTTGGGGAAAAGCCGTTACGAAAGTTATATGTGCGAGATTGGTCTGGTAAAGAGCGAGATTTCCCATATGCTGCGACATGTCGGCAGTTATGCCCGTGAAAAAAACGTGCCCACGCCGCTTGTGAATTTTATCAGCAGAAGCTATGTGAAACCTTCACCTTACGGCTGCGTGCTGATTATGAGTCCGTGGAATTACCCGTTCCTGCTGACAATCACTCCCTTAGTTGATGCGCTGGCGGCAGGCAATACGGCGGTGCTGAAACCAAGCGCATATTCGCCTCATACGTCTCTGGCGATCAAGGAAATGATAGAAAGTTGCTTTCCGCAGGAATATGTTGCCGTCGTGACCGGAGGCAGGGCGGAGAATCAATGCCTTCTGGAGATGCAGTTTGATTATATTTTGTTTACGGGAAGTACGTCAGTGGGCCGTGAAGTGGCGACAAAGGCGGCTACCCGCCTGATTCCGGTGACGCTGGAGTTGGGCGGCAAGAGCCCGTGTATTGTAGATAAGTCTGCCGACATTGCGCTTGCAGCTAAGCGGATCGTATTTGGAAAATATATCAACTGCGGGCAGACATGTGTCGCGCCGGATTATATCTACTGCGATGCATCTGTCAAGGACAGATTAGTCGAGGAACTGAAAAAACAGATCAAAGCGCAATATGGAGAGCATCCGCTGGAAGATTCCCATTACGGAAAAATCATTAACGAAAAGCATTTTGACCGACTTTGCCGACTGCTGGATAAAGATAAGACGGTGATCGGCGGGGAATGCAGTAGGGAGAGCATGAAGATTGCACCCACCGTTATGGACGGGGTGTCGTGGGAAGATCCGGTGATGGGGGAGGAGATATTCGGTCCGATTTTGCCGGTCCTTACATATGAGAATCTGGAAGAAGTGGTCAAACGGCTTTGTTCCATGCCTGCTCCTCTGGCTTTATATCATTTCTCATCCAAGCGGAAAAATATTTCTTATGTGACGCAGCGCATTCTTTTTGGCGGCGGCTGCATTAATGACACGCTGGTTCATCTGGCTACCAGTTCGATGGGGTTTGGCGGTGTCGGGGCAAGCGGCATGGGCGCATATCATGGAAAAAGAGGGTTCGATACCTTTACGCACTACAAGAGTATTCTGGATAAGAAAACATATCTGGATCTGCCGATACGTTACCGTCCATACGGTAACTTCAAGGATTCCATTATAAGAATGTTTGTGAAGTGAGTTTAGATATTTGCTGAGATGAAACGTCAGACTTTCAATCGTGAAAGTCTGGCGTTTCCTTTTTAGGAAGCATAATGCAAAAACACATTGCGTAAAATTAGGAGTACATTTATAATAGCAATGTGGTACGCAGATGGAAAAGACGACGTTAATTTTGGGGATTTTGTCAGCCGATCCTGAGAGGAAGGTGAATTTTCTGATTATGAGTAATTGGATGATTCTTGCGATATTTATTGTTGGCGGATTGATACTGCATCAGATCGCTAATTTTATTTTCAGAATTCTTTCAAAGAAAACACGATCCGTTCACATCAGATTTTTTAAGAGTCTGGTCAATGTAGTGATTGCGATTTTGACGTTTTATGCCCTTGCGCAGCAGTTTGAAGTGACGAAGGAACTCAGTACGGCGCTGTTGCAAAGTGGTACGCTTTTGATTGCGCTGGTGACCTTTGCAGCACAGCATGCGCTGTCTAATGTGATCAGTGGATTTTCCCTTTCTTTTTCCAGACCTTACAGCGTTAATGATAAGATTAAAGTGGTACAGGGAGGCAGCGTTGCCGCGGAAGGCATCGTAACGGATATTACACTGCGCCATACCATTATCAGCCAATACAATGGAGAAAGCTGCATCGTACCGAATTCCGTCATGGATTCGGCAGTGATCACGAATACAAACTTCACGGATAATATCGGTAATTTCATGGAGATAGAGATAACGTATGATTCAGATATCAGAAAAGCGATAGAAATCATGAAGAAGATATGTTCTGAGAATCCATTAACGCTGAATACCATGGAAAATAATGTGTTTGTGAAAGGCTATTCCATGAACGGCATTATCTTAAAGACGACGATTTGGACAAAGACTTTAGACGAGAGTTTTCAGGCCTGTAGCGAGATCAGGATAGCGCTGATCGAGGAATTTAGGAAAGCGCAAATTAACATCCCGTATCAGACATTAACAATATATACAGAGGGCGTAGAATCGTTGGAATCGGATTAAGATGGGCAATTCCGCTACATTATTAGAACTTGTATTGGACTATACGCCGATTTATGTTATACTGGTGATTATCAAATAAAAGGGGGTTCAGAATATGGACAGAAGTACTGAAATTAGGAAGCTTTGCGAAGAAAAGCAGATTCAGATGATTGATTTTAAGATGACGGATATCGACGGCCGCTGGCATCACATTACCATACCGGTAGAGCGCTTTGACGAAAATACCTTCATTTATGGTATTGGATTTGATGGATCAAATTATGGATATGCACCTGTAGAAAAAAGTGATATGGTCTTTTTGCCGGATCCGGATACGGCATATATCGATCCCTTTGCGGACGTGCCTACATTGACGATGTGCGGTAATGTCTGCGTGATCGGCAAGGAGGAAAATACGCCCTTTGACCAGTATCCCAAGAATGTCAGCTTAAAGGCGATGGAGTATATGAAGGAAAGCGGTATCGCTGACAGTATGGTGATCGGACCGGAATTTGAATTTTATCTTTTCGATTCCGCACGTTATGAAGTATCCCAGAACCGTTGCGCATATCAGATCGATACCCGGCAGGCAGAGTGGAACTGCAGGCTGGATGTGCCGGGTAATAATGGTTATGAGGTATCCTATGGGGGTGGATATCACATCGCAGCGCCGCAGGATGTGGGATATGATCTCAGAAGCCGTATGTGTATGGAGATCGGCAAATGGGGTATTCCCGTAAAATATCATCATCATGAAGTCGGCGGACCCGGACAGATGGAGATCGAAGTAGAACTGGAAGATATGCCGAAGATGGCCGACAATACGATGATCATTAAGTATATCATTAAAAATATGGCGGCAAAAGATGGAAAGACGGCGACTTTCCTGCCGAAGCCGATCTATCAGGAAGCCGGAAGCGGCATGCATGTCCATATGCTGCTCCGCAAGGATGGAAAACCGATCTTCTATGATGAGAATGGATATTCGGGATTGAGCCAGACAGCGCATTATTTTATCGGCGGATTGTTGTCCCATATCGCTTCTCTGTGTGCGCTGACTAATCCTTCAACGAATTCATTTAAACGTCTGGTTCCGGGTTATGAAGCTCCGGTAACGATCGGTTATGCGACTTCCAACAGAAGCGCGGTTATCCGTATTCCGGCTTATGCAAAATCGCCCGATACGAAGCGTTTTGAACTTAGAAATCCGGATGCGACAGCCAATCCGTATTATGCGTATGCAGCAATCCTGATGGCAGGACTGGACGGTATCGAGAAGAAGATCGATCCGGCAGCTAATGGTTGGGGACCATATGATTTCAACCTGTATAATCTGTCTGCGGAGGAGCAGAAGAAGATCAAAGGACTTCCCAAATCGCTGGAAGAGGCGCTGGATGCTCTGGAGGCGGATCATGATTATCTGACCAAAGGCGGCGTATTCCCGGAGAGACTGCTCGAAGTATGGATTGCGCGTAAGCGTGCAGAGGCAAGGCAGGCAGCGCAGATACCGACGCCCGCAGAGTTTAAGATGTATTATGATCTGTAAGTGAAAGGCATGGTTAATAATATATTATGAAAGAAGAGATATATGAAGTACGATGTCCGGAGAAAGTTAATAAGGATTGCCTGATGGAAGCATCTGTTCCAGGATCCAAATCTATTACGAACAGGGCGCTTTTGCTTGCTGCTATGGCGAAGGGAACAAGTACCATTCATAACTGTCTGGCGAGTGATGATTCCATCTATTTTATGGAGTGTCTGAAAACCTTGGGATTTTCCGTGGAGTCGGAGCCGGAAGGTGCGCTGGGCAGTCGGGTGGTGATCCTGGGACTTGGCGGCGAGATCCCCTGTAAGAAGGCAACGCTTAATGTTGGGAGCGCCGGAACGGCGGCACGTTTTCTTTCAGCGATGCTTGCTTTTTCTGATGGTGAATATACATTGGAATCTTCGGAACAGATGAAGAAGCGTCCAATGCAGCCATTGATCGAGGCGTTAGAACAGGCTGGTGCCAGAGTAGAATGTTTAGAAGAAAAAGGTCATTTTCCGTTACATATCACAGGAGTAAAGAAGCGGCTATCGGAGAAAAGCGGCGGGGAAAGTAACGTAAATAAACGCCGTTTAGAAGACGTGCTTCCGGAGTGTATCACGGTTAATATTGACCAGAGTTCCCAGTTTTTGAGCGCTCTGCTGATCGCGGCAGGGACGCTGCATCAAACCATGGAAATTGACGTAACGGGTTCCCATGGACTCAGCTACGCGGATCTTACCGTGAAGATGATGGAACAGTTCGGCGTGATCGTGAATAAAAAAGTGGTGCGTGGAAAACTTCGTTTTCTATTGAACGGTGATGCGGCATATCAGGCAATGGATTATGTTGTGGAACCGGATATGTCGGCGGCATCGTATTTCTATGCCCTTGCAGCAGTATTGGGAGTCCGGATGACCGTTCCCGGAGTATGCTTTCCAATGCTGCAGGGCGATACAGAGTTTATCAAGGTGCTGGAAAAGATGGGCTGCACGGTGGAAGAGACGGACAGCAGGGGACTGGTGGTTGCCGGACCGGAGGATGGCATATTAAAAGGAGGGTTTATTCTGGATATGTCAGCTTTTTCCGATCAGGCGCTGACGCTGGCCGCAATTGCGCCTTATGCGGATGCGCCGGTCACTATAACCGGCATCGGACATATCCGTCTGCAGGAATGCGACCGGATACAGGCGATCGTGCGTAATCTGACTGCGCTGGGTATTGAAACGGAAGAAAGAGAGGATGAGGTGACCATTTTTCCCGGCGTACCGAAAGGGTGCCAGATCGAGACGTATGATGATCACCGGGTAGCAATGGCGTTTGCGCTGACAGGACTTCGCGCAAAAGGGGTAAAGATATTAAATCCTTCCTGCTGTAAAAAGACGTTCGGGGAGTATTTTGAAGTGTTAGGACAGGTGATAAGTGATTTGCAGCTTATATAATACTCATCATCAAAGGAGATAATTCATGGAAAGGGAAATCGTGCAAAAGAAGACCAGAACAATGGGGATTCGTGCAAAATTGATTGCAGTCATTATTCCGATCGTGTTGGTGATTATCATTACATTTTTCGGGCTTTCGAGAAGAATGATCACAAGTGTTTCAGAACAGAATCTGATGGCAAATGCTAAAGTCTGCGCAGGCGATATCTATGCATGGACGGATCGGATCTTTGGAGAGCTTCAGGTTTATAAGGATACGATTGAAGAAGGCGGATTTGTCGATGACGAGGCGATCCTCGCCTTTATGGAGACTTCTGTTGAAAAAAACGATGCCTATCCGGTGGGACTATATATGGGCGACGATCAGGGGATTTATCTGGATGCATCCGGCTGGGTGCCGGGGGATGATTGGATTCTGACAGAGCGAGACTGGTATCTGGAAGGGAAAGAAAATGAGGAGATCGCTTTTGGAGAACCGTATTATGATTCCCAGACAGGCGATATCTGCGTCAGCGCTACGGTGAGAATGAGCAATACTGACGCGGTAAGGGTACTTGCCGTGGATGTATATTTGAATTATCTTTCAGAGATCGTATCTGATATTGATGAAGGAGGAATCAAATCATTTCTTGTGACGAAGGAAAGCCAGACGATCATTGCACACACCGATACTGATATGATAGCGCGTACGCTTTCCGATGGAGGACTGGATCAACTATATACATATATTGGACAGGTGATTGGCAATCAGAAGATTGCGGCAGGTGATTTCTTTTCCGTACGGGGAGATGACGGACTGTATTTTGTGTGTCTTAATGAAATTGAGGGGACGGACTGGATCTTAGTCAGCTATATGTCCAGAAGTGAAGTGCTTGCCGGACTTCATCAGATGGAGACGATTATGATCGTTATTGCGGCGGTTGCCGCGGCGGCGTTGATCTTTGCATCATTTCAATTGATGAACAGCGTGGTAAAGCCGGTAGAGCGTGTGACAGACGTTATTCAAAAAGTGGCGGAAGGAGATTTTGCGCAGAATATTGAGGTGAAGGGGAATGATGAGATTGCCGTCATGAGTGCCCATACGCAGGAATTTCTGGTACAGATGCGTACTACAATATCTGATATTATCGGGATTGCCCAGTGGCTGGAAAGGCAGTCGGCAGAGAATAACCGGGTATCAGATTCACTGATCGATTCCTCTAAAAGCCAGTCAGCTGCGATGGAATCGCTTAACCGTATTGTAAAGGAACTGTCCGTGGCTGCCGAGGGATTATCTGGACAGATGGAGAAGCTTTCCGCGACTGTTAAAGAAGCTGATGCGGAGGGCAGACGCGCCGGTGTGATGATGCGTGAGACGGTTGATATCTCAGACAATGGAAGGAAAGCGGCAGAGCGTGTCAGTGAAAGTATGCGTCATGTTGAAGAAAGTATTTCTTCTCTGGCGGAACAGATCATGCAGACGGACGCAGCAGTGGAGCAGATCGGCAGCATGGTTGAGATGATCGTCGATGTAGCGGAGGAAACCAATCTTCTTTCTTTAAATGCGTCGATCGAAGCGGCGCATGCCGGTGACGCGGGAAAAGGATTTGCTGTTGTAGCTGACCAGATTGGAAAGCTTGCGGACAACAGCGGCGAGGCGGCAGATGATATCTCCAGACTGACGATGGAAATCAAAGAGGCAATGCAGCGGGCGATCGCAAAGACGAAGGAAAGTGTTGAGGAAGTGAAGGCAAGCGCTGAATTGGTGGGAGCGAACAGGGAAACTTTTGATATGGTATATGAAAAGGTGGGTGAGACGGATCAGGTGGTAAGTCGTATGGTGCAGCTTGTCGGTAGGACGGAGCAGGCTGCTGACAATATGCATAAGATTGCGGATTACCAGGTTGAGGAGACGGCGCAGATCATCAGGTCAGCACAGGAGCTTGAGGGATATACCAGAACAGTAACTCAGGGCAGCGATATTGTGGCGCATAATGCAAAAGAGCTGGAACGCGAATCCAAAAAGCTTATGGAGCGGATGCGTACCTTCAGAATATAGGAAACTCTATAATAAATTTGATGAATTAAAATTACACAATAAAACGCAGATTTTGTTGACTTATTTGTTAAAATGTAATATAATATTAACATTAGGATTTTGTGCTTTTATATATTTTATCTTGTATACAATTTTAAAGCTTATTTTTTACAGAAACATGGAGAAAGTCAATCGAATTAATGATTTCAGAACGGAGGGTAAAATGGCGGAATTTGAGCAAAATGGTCTGGTATATACTAATGATAAGTGTATCGGCTGTAACAAATGTATTTCACAGTGTCCTGTTCTTACAGCCAATAGAGCAGTAGAGACAGAAGATGGACAGCGTATTTATGTTGATGGCAGCAAATGCATCGGCTGCGGCGCATGTTTTGATTCCTGTGAACATGAAGCTAGAGAATTTAAGGACGATACGGAACAGCTTATGGCTGATCTTGCAAAAGGGGAAAAGATTTCCCTGTTGTGGGCGCCTGCGTTTGCCGCCAATTATCCTAATGAATATAAGAAGATCTTAGGTGGTTTAAAGCGCATGGGCGCTAACCGTATTATCAGCGTAAGCTTTGGTGCAGATATTACAACATGGGGGTATATCAAGTATATTACCGAGCATAATTTCCTGGGAGGAATCTCCCAGCCGTGTCCGGCTATTGTAAACTATATTGAGCATTATATTCCGGAACTGATACCGTATCTGGTGCCTATACATAGCCCGATGATGTGTGCGGCCGTATATGCAAAGAAGTATATGCACCTGACGGAAAAGCTGGCGTTTATCAGTCCTTGTATTGCCAAGAAATCAGAAATCAGCGATCCCAATACATATGGTTATATCAGTTACAATGTTACCTTTGACCATCTTGCAAAATATGCAAGACAGCATAATATTATGGCGGACCCCGCAGAGAATGAAATAGAATATGGTCTTGGTTCTATCTATCCGATGCCGGGTGGTCTGAAAGAAAATGTATATTGGTTCTGCGGCGAGGATTTATTTATCCGTCAGATTGAGGGTGAAAAGCATGCTTATCATTTCCTTGAGGATTATAAGGAAAGAGTTTTACATAATAAACCGCTTCCTTTTATGGTAGATGCCCTGAACTGTGCAAAGGGATGTATCTATGGTACTGGCATAGAGGAAGAAAAAACCAAGACAGACGATACGCTGTATGAACTCCAGAAGATCAGAGAAGCAAGTAAGAGCAGAGATCTGAGGAGCGCATGGGGAAGAAATCTGACACCGGAAAAACGTTTAAAGAATCTGAATAAGCAGTTTGCCAATCTTGATGTGAATGATTTTATTCGCCATTATACGGATAAATCAGCAGGTAATATCGTGGTTCGTCCTGACGACAAGCAGCTTAGGGAAATTTTTGACACAGGGCATCTACCATGAAAGGAAGCGGCTTATTATGTAAAACTCTTTCCTTATAATCCTCCAGGAAATGATAAGC
>DLOP01000065.1:36127-37807 GCA_002478505.1 Lachnospiraceae bacterium UBA7481 | reverse complement strand
GATCACTTCCATGCCGGTAGGCTCTAAAGGCGCCAGGCATCGGGCAATTTTGTTTTCTTCGTTTTTTACAATGATGCAGAAGGTAAAATCGTACATAACTCGCTCCCCTTACGCTGGTTTCCTAAAAAATTTATTAATATCATTATAACAGCTCAATCTGCTATTTACAAATCTTTCCCTTAGAATGTATAATAGAACTAGTGTAATAAGATGTGAGGTTAAGAAGTATGCGGATTCCGGCAGTTTTGGGGATAGAAAGTTTTTGTGAAAAGGATAAGGCGGCAGACGCCCAGGCAGAGGCAAGGATGACCGCCTATGTAGATAGTATCTTTGAGACCAGCGCAGAGAATAAACCGGTGGTACAGACCGGGATCTGCGCAATCAAAGGAAAGATTAATGAAAAGCTTCAGGAAAAAAGCGCCAATGCTTATGAAGCTGCTGTGACGATGACCGGATTAGAGGAATATGAGAAACTGACCGGGTATGATTATGAACTTTCATGTTTCCAGACAGCGGTTAAGATCTACCGCATGGAAAGCGATAACCACGGAAATACCATCTTTGACAATATAGAATATATTGATGATTTCCAAGTGATCTTTCAGCAGATGGTGTATTATTTCCGAAGAATCCAGCTGCGTCTGGCAAAGCCGCTGCAGAAGGAGTGCATGACTTATATCAAGACAAAAAGACTTTCTGTTTATGCGGTGATACAGATCCTGCTGGATTGCGGTGTCGGTAATAAGGAAGATATTGTTATGGTATTGGCAGATTTTTATGCAGAGTATAATATGCATAAAGAAGCGCTGTTTCTGCTGGCAGTTATGATTGAGCAGGGGGATGCGTCTTATCGTGAGGTTCTGACAAAAAAACGTGATGAATATCTGGAGAGAATTTGATGCGAATCAATAAACAAAAAATTTGTTTTATTATATGTACAACAAGTGAGTTCTATCTGAATGAATGTTGTTTGTATATTAATCAACTGAATATTCCACAAGGATTTTCCGTGGAGATCCTGCCTATTTATGATGCAAGGAGCATGGCGGCGGGCTATAATCAAGGCATGGCGTCTACGGATGCAAAATATAAGGTCTATCTTCATCAGGATGTAACAATCATGAACCCCAATTTTCTGAATGATATATTGGCGGTTTTTAAAATGGATTACAGAATCGGGATGATCGGAATGATCGGTTCTCCGGTGCTTTCCTCCTGTGGCGTGATGTGGTATGGCGAGCGGGTGGGCAACCTTTATGAGATCGACCGGAATAACGTTGACTTTAACGGTTATGAATATCGTAAGGAAGACGGTATGACAGATGTTGAGGCTGTTGATGGGCTGTTGATGGTGACTAAGGATGATCTGCCGTGGCGGGAGGATCTGTTTGACGGCTGGGACTTTTATGATGTATCCCAAAGTTTTGAATTTCGCAAAAAAGGATACAGGGTAGTTGTCCCGGAACAGAAAAAACCATGGTGCGCCCATGACGACGGTACGATGAACCTGTGGAGTTATGACAGATACCGCAGGATCTTCCTGTCGGAATACGCTTCCATGATACATACCTATTAAACATTGTAGTCGGGAGACAGATAGCGGATCCTATGAATGGGACAACAGTTCCTTTAGACGTTCTTTAGAGCGGGGGTAATCCCCCGCTTTTTTATAAAATGAAA
>DLOP01000065.1:23913-36064 GCA_002478505.1 Lachnospiraceae bacterium UBA7481 | reverse complement strand
CGGTTAGGCTTCATGGAAAGGCATTTCAAAAATTCTGTATAGGCTTTCAGATACATATTATTGTTCATATAGATCTGTCCGATCAGAAAGACGAATTCCGGTGTATCGCAGAAATCATCATAAACGGACAGCAGGGAAAGCGCTTCCTGTTCTCTGTTGGTAGCAAGCATACATTCACCATACCCGATCACCATCATCTGCGCATATTCCAGCTTGGGATCAATATCATAGGCAAGTCCTTTGCCGAACCATTCATAGGCGGCTTCCATATCCCGGCACAGCATATAGCTCTGGGCAATCTGGAAATACAGATAAGGATTGTCCGGCTTTTTTTCGAGTTCGCGAAACAGGATCTCATTATTCCTTGCGGCTTTTTGAGATAGGATTTCCGGATCCTCCGCATAGCCGTTATGGAAGATGCTGACTGGCAGCGGACAGCTGGCGTATGGATGGCTGTTGTCAATGGGAGTCAGCTGTTCGTGGATCGGTTCTGTAAAATGATAATGTTTCCGGTGATACATGCGTCCCAGCCGGAAATTGCCTCTGGTGGTGATATTATTTTCTTCGGAGCTAATGATAAAATGAAGAGACCCAATATGGTCTTCGTGATGAAGCATAAACTCCTGCACTGTGTCGGCATCAAAGGACTGCATAGATTCATCTGCGTCAATGGAGATGATCCAGTCATTTTGGGCACAGCCGGCAGCATAGTTTTTGGCGGCGGAAAAGTCGTTGATCCATTCAAAATGGTGGATCGTGGGGAGATACTTTCCGGCAATCTCCATACTTCGGTCCGTAGAACCGGTATCAACTAAAACGATCTCGCCATACGCCCCGTCCGGTCCGAAACCGTGGGCTGTCAATGCCTGAAGGCAATTTTCAATATTTTTCTCTTCATTCTTCATGATAATACAAATAGAAATAGGGATCATAAGGAACCTCGCGTATCTGATATTATTAATCAATTATAAAGTAATAGTGGCTGGTTTGCATCACATTACTTACAGATACAGTATATCACGATTTCTCCTGTAAGAAAACGGATTCCCAACGGAATTTCATTAGAATTTCGTTGATTCTTGCCGTTTGAAAAATAGATTTTTCTGGTAGATTAATCAATTTATCTGTGATAAAATGGAACAGCAGATATTCAGAAGATTGGAGGATCGGTTGTGTCCCAAAAAAAGAAAAAGTCTCAAGAATCCGAAGAATCAGTGGCGCAGCAGCTCATAGACTATGGAATGTCTATGTTGGTGTTGATCTATGTGTTTACGATGCTTATATTTTATCCCTTATACTATCAGAATAAATACTTTGACATGGGCGAGGCTAAATATTCATTTTTTAAATCGGTCTCTATCTTTTTTCTGTTATTTTTTTTGATTTTTTTGGTTATTTGGATTTTTGTATATCAGGAAAAATTCCATCTATCCTCCATTATCAGGCGCTTTTCGGTAACTGACTGGTTCGTGACGGCTTTTTTGATTATAAGTTATTTATCTTATTTATTCAGTGAATACCGAACTTCGGATGTGCCCGGAGAATCGCCGCCAGCACTGGTGGGGTATGGCGGATGGTATATGGGATTAGTGTCACAGGTAATGTTTGTCCTGATTTATTTTGCTGTTTCAAGATTTTGGAAATGGAGTGAGCTTACGCTGTTTTCTGCAATCATTACATCGGGAGTGATCTATCAGATAGCAATCTTACAGCGTTTTTCCATAGATCCATGGAAGATGTATGAAAATCTGGGACCGGAAAGTATCGAAAAATTTATTTCTACATTAGGGCAGACAACATGGTTTTCCAGCTACGCGGTACTTGTATTTCCGCTGGCTGTCTTTTATTACTGGTATGATGACAGAAAATGGGTAAGGATACTGGCGGGGATAGTAACGGCGCTTGGATTTGGCAGCCTTTGTACTGCGCACAGTGATAGCGGTTATGTGGCATTTGTCTTGATTCTGATGGTGTTTTTCTGGTTTTCGTTGGAGAGCAATAAGAGCTTTGCGCGTTTTTTGGAGATTCTTTTGATTGGACTTGCTTCCTTTCGTATCATAGGGATCATGCAGCACTGTTTTCCAGAGAAAATGATACAGTTAGTTTTTGAAGATGAGAAGATTTCTTTCTTCATTACACAGAGTACACTCATATTGGTGGCGCTGGTGGTCGTGGCGGTGCTCCATATTGCGTTTAATTTGATTTGTTTTACTTCGTTGCCGGAACGCCTTAAATTTGGAAAAAGTAAAAAAAGCCAGATGAATAATACTGCGAATACGAAAGCGAAGGGATTTGATATCAGTAAATTCCTGTGGCTCAGGAAACTGATGGTTGTGGCGGCTGTTGCTGTGCTGCTCGGTGTGGTACTTGCAATCGTTTTTACTACTAAAAAAATGCTTCCGGATAGTCTTGCCGGATTTTATGATGTGGGATTTTTTAACTTTGATGATTATTGGGGCAATGCCAGGGGATTTAACTGGAGGATGGCCCTGCAGGCGATCAAAAACGCTTCTTTCAAAGATATGTTGATCGGTGTCGGACCGGACTGCTTTGCCCTGAGCATGGATAAATATTGTGCGCAGGAAGTGGCAGCATTCTGGGGGCAATTTAAGCTGGCATGTGCGCATAATGAATTTTTAAATATGCTGGTGACACAGGGCATTCTTGGTGTAACGGCTTATGTCGGTATTTTTATCAGTTTTATTGCCCGCTGCACAGAGAGTGGTAAACAGACCAAGCTGGTAGTGCCGTTTAGCGCTGCGGCGTTGGCATATATGGGGCATAACTTCTTTTGTTATCAGCAGTGTATCTGTACGCCCACCGTATTTCTGCTTATGGGGGTCGGAGAACTGCTGATGCGTAATGCGGTGCACTCAGACGAAAAGGATAAATTAATTATAAAGGATTAAGTTTAAAAGATTTTTAGCCGATATATATAAATAGAATCCATAGGGTAGGCAGATTGTGTCCATTTAAGGATTTGGCAGAAGAAAAAGTCATGCGGTTCATATATTGGAAAAACATAATGATTGAGACCGTAACGGCTGACATGTTGGAAGATAAAATGAGAAAGGTATGGTGTGATTCATGGGAGAGATAGTTTATGCATGGGATGAACAACAGAAGGAAGCAATGCAGGAAGCAGCAGGATACCTGTCTCGATTGATTCCGGCAGCAGAGGGAATGGCTGATGAGTTCAAGGGAGAACTGCAGGAGGATTCCTATGATATGTTGGATATGGTGGTTGAAGGATTAAACTGGGTCATTCAGGTTTATAACGGAACGAAGGATGTGATCAATCAAGAGACGGAACAGGTTGATTCCAAGGCGATGGATCAGAAGATCACAAAGTTTGGCACCGCATATACCGCACACGACCAGAGCGGTATTGTCTCCGGTTTGGAAGAAGCGGTTCTGCCTTTTCTTAGAAAGATGAAAGAGATCGCGGATCAGGTATGATCGATTTGTTGGACAGGAAGTAAAAAGTGATAATGAAAAATAGGGAATGAAACAGTAATAAAAATAACAATAATATAAAAAGCGGCGGAACATCATAAATTTGATTGTCCGCCGCTTTTTCGTTCTACATATATCCGTTAAATAACATTCCGCTGTAAGCGCTTGTAACATAGGGATTGGCATAATGGCTTACCTTGGGATTCTTATATGCCACGATCCGCTTGTCAATATAATCCATGGGATTGAGCTGAATCTGTGTGGCTTTATGCAATGTAGTATGCGTAAAATTCTTCAAAGAACCCAAAGTTTCGTCAGCGTCTTCGCTGCCAAGCGCCGTGGTCAGCTTTTCCTCATCCACGGAGAGATTTCCGTTGCTGTCCTGCGTGATGCCTGCTTTTGTAAAAGCGGAGGCATAGCCTGCGCTCATGGCCTTCATCGTTCCAATCAGAAGATTGGTTCGGGGATGCTGGTCTACATATTTGGCGGCAGCCTGCAGGAAATCATTGTAGGAACCTGTCAGGGATATGATATTGTCCTTTAATGATTCGTAATCAGGCTTTACTCCGATCTTAACAGGATCATCTTCCGTTCCGCCGACGCCCTTTAACTCGATGGAATATTTGCCATCCAGAATAAAAGAATTGGACGGGGACTGGAATGACTCGCCGTTTACCGTATAGTGCGCATTTTGCGCAGGATTGCCGGTCTCACGGATGCCGAGATAATCGATAATACCTTTACGTTGGCTTGTATTTTCATCGCTGATCGTAAACGGTTGCTGTCCGCCGACCGTTGTACCGGTTTTGTTGGAACGGATCAACAGCGCTGATTCGTTATGTTCGTTCGTGATCACAGAAGCGCTCAGCCCCAGATTGGAATGATTGATCAGTCTGGCAAGACGGTTCTGGATCGTCTGGTTAGTATCGGTATCTCCGATATTAAACTGCAGTTCATAGTTTGAGTTGGCAGTCATTACATCAAAAGAATATGCGCCCGGCGATAAGCTAAGTTCCGATTCGGGAAGAAAGTTTCCCATCGTCTCTTGAGCCGTAGCCAGATTTTCTACCGTCATATCAATGGTTTCGTCCTTGGAAATATTGATCCCTGAGGCTTCGACAACATCCGGATCGGTGGAATATACGGTACGCTGTTCAAACATGGTCGATTCATTCAGACCGCCTAAGGATGCGATCGAATTACGAAAACGGATCGCACTCTCCTTCATATGGATAGAATACTCTTCGATCGCTCTAACATCTTTTAATAAGAAGACAGGCTCGTCTTTGCTCATATTAACGATCGATTTATATACTTTTTTCAAATCGGAACGGTCGTGCGAATCATAACGAGAAGAAGACCGACCAAACAGATCAGCCCTGTAGTAATTATAGACATTATTTAAAACTGCGTTATAATAATGGGATGCCATGTCAGTTCTCCTTTCCGTCCTTGACCGAACCTTCATGTACTGTCTATCATATCGTTAAATCCGTTTAACGATAAAGCTATTTCCTATCGTTGATAGTTAAATTTATTCTAGCATATGCCAAAATAAATTACAATAATTTTAGGAAAATAAAAGTACAATAATTATCATGAAAAATTACGGTAAAAATTGTAGGATATCACAATGTCATAATTTTCAGCGTTTTCCTATAATATAGGTATCGGTCATTCAAGGGGGTTCAAAAAGAGAAAAAACGAAAAATATTGAAATATTTTTAAATTTTAAAATTTTGCTTGACGTGAAAGGCCGGATATGCTATGCTGAATCAGCACGAAAGAGTTTAACTCTTTTTTTTGTGCTGTAATATTGGATATTTGAAAGATCTATGGAGGAAAGGTTTATGCGTACAAGAATTACTTTGGCATGTACAGAATGTAAGAATCGTAATTATGATACCACGAAGGATAAAAAGACACACCCTGATCGTATGGAGACAAAGAAATATTGCAGATTCTGCAAGGCTCATACATTGCATAAAGAAACAAAATAAGAACGGCGTGTTGCCGGTATTTTGCCTATATTAAAAATAGGAGAAAGGCTAAAGTATGGGAGATTCCGCTAAGACAGATGGAAAGACAAAGAAACCGAGCTTCTTTAAAGGTTTGAAAAAAGAATTTAAAAAGGTTACCTGGCCGGACAGAAAAACAGTGACAAAGCAGACAGTTGCTGTTGTTGTGGTTTCTATTGCTTTGGGACTGCTGATCGCGCTTATGGATTTTATTATTCAGTATGGCGTTGACTGGCTGGTAACACTCTAAGGAAGCGCCGATTAAATCAGTGTTTTCTTGAAAATACGGTAATGGTTCGGTGATAAGAAAGGAACGGCGAATATGGCAGATTCATCAAAAAAAGTGAAAGTGAAAAAGATGGATGAACTCAAGAAGATTCTTGCTCAGAAGGAAGATGATACAAGAGATATCTTAAAGCCGGTAAGGGCAGTTTCTGAAGAAGATGTGCCTGTGATAAAGGAAGAATACGATATCGGTCAAAGCGATAATAAGAGCGGACGCGGTATGGGCTGGTATGTGGTTCACACATATTCAGGATATGAAAAAAAGGTAATGATGAATATTGAAAAGTCCATCAAGAACAGACCCGGACTGGAAGAAAAGATCTTAGAGGTGCGTGTGCCGACGCAGGATGTTACAGAATTGAAATCCACAGGTAAAAAGACATCCGAGAAAAAGATCCTTCCCGGATATGTGCTGGTGCATATGGATGCGGATGATAATGATGCGTGGTATGTTGTACGTAATACCCGCGGGGTCACGGGATTTGTAGGACCGGGAAGCAAGCCGGTTCCCCTGGATGAATTGGAGATCGATCGTCTTGATAAGGGCAAAGTGGTGAAGGCAGACTTTGAAGTGGGAGATACGATCATGGTTGTGGACGGTGTATGGAAAGACACCATCGGTATGGTCAGCAAGATTGACGAGAATAAGAAGATGGCTTCGATCACAGTAGAGCTGTTCGGACGGGAGACGAAACTGGATATCAGCTTCTCAGACGTTAAAAAATTCTAATTAAATATGGAGATATTTATTAGGAAGGCGTTCGTAGAGATCTTATTCTAAATGCGGAAAGATTTCTATTAACATATATATCACATATATGCGGGCGTGTGTGGGAGCAGTGCCGGGGAAAATACGGTCTGCGCCACTACCACATTATTTAAGGAGGTAGCCGAGATGGCAAAGAAAGTAACAGGTTATATCAAATTACAGATTCCTGCCGGCAAAGCAACACCGGCACCGCCAGTTGGACCGGCACTTGGTCAGCATGGCGTCAACATCGTTGAATTTACAAAACAGTTCAACGCAAAAACAGCAGATAAGGGTGATCTTATCATCCCTGTTGTAATTACAGTATATGCGGACAGAAGTTTTAGTTTTATTACAAAGACTCCCCCTGCCGCAGTATTGATCAAGAAGGCTTGTAATATCAAGTCCGGTTCCGGTACGCCGAATAAGACGAAAGTGGCGAAGATCTCCAAGGATAAGATCCGCGAGATCGCAGAGTTAAAAATGCCGGATCTGAATGCGGCAAGTATCGAAGCAGCAATGTCCATGATCGAAGGAACTGCCAAGAGCATGGGTGTTACGGTAGAAGAGTAATCATTGATCAAAAACTGTGATGAGTGGAAGAGCGCATACTCGTTAAAACCACAAGGAGGTAAATGGAATGAAACATGGAAAAAAATATGTCACGGCAGCAAAGGAAGTTGATCGTGCAACTTATTATGAACCTGCGGATGCAATTTCTGTAGTGAAGAAGACAGCTGTTGCAAAGTTTGATGAGACTGTAGAGGTGCACATCAGAACAGGCTGCGACGGCCGTCATGCAGAGCAGCAGATCAGAGGGGCGGTTGTCCTTCCCAACGGAACCGGTAAGACTGTGAAGGTGCTGGTGTTTGCAAAAGGTGATAAAGTGAATGAAGCGGAAGCAGCGGGCGCTGATTACGTAGGCGGCGATGAGCTGATCCCGAAGATCCAGAATGAGGGCTGGCTTGATTTCGACGTTGTAGTTGCTACTCCGGATATGATGGGCGTTGTAGGACGTCTTGGTAAGGTACTTGGACCGAAAGGCCTTATGCCGAATCCGAAAGCCGGCACGGTTACCATGGATGTAACAAAGGCGATCAACGATATCAAAGCTGGTAAGATCGAGTACAGACTGGATAAGAGCAATATCATCCACTGCCCGATCGGCAAGGCTTCCTTTACGGAAGAGCAGCTGAATGAGAACATGAGCGCATTGATGGAAGCCATCGTAAAGGCAAGACCCAGCGCATTAAAGGGACAGTATTTAAAGAGCATTACCCTTGCAACTACCATGGGCCCTGGCGTTCGTGTCAGCACAGCAAAATATTAATTAAAAGATAAAAATTCTTGCATTAAGGCGTGGCTTCGGTCATGCCTTTTGCTTTGATGAAAAGGAGCAAAGATAAGTTGACACATAAATATTCCAAAAGGATATTCGCTGTTGCTATTGCCGGAGCTCTGATCATTGCGGCGCTGTTTGTGAAAGGCGTGCTGTCTGGAACCGAAAAAATCGTTGGGCCTGACGCCGGGATAAGTGAGGCGTCTCAATATTTCACATCGAATGACATTGACGGCAACTGGGATACGGATGATGCTGTAAGAATCACATTATGCGGCAACTCAGGCACAGTATCCGGAAATGGCGTTTTAATGGATGATAAGGATCTTATTATTTCAGCTTCAGGACGCTATATTGTGAGTGGTGAGTTGTCTGACGGCAGCATAATTGTAGATGCTGACGATTATTCAAAGGTCTGGATCCTTCTGGACGGTGTCAAGATATACTGTCCGGATAATGCGGCTATCCGTATCAACAAAGCGGATAAGGTTTTTCTCACACTGGCTGAAAACAGTGAAAATATTGTTGCAAGCGGGGCAGAATATTCTGCTGACGCTCTGGCAGACAAAACGGACGGCGTGATTTTTGCACATGATGATTTGACGATCAATGGAGCCGGATCGCTGGTGGTGAGCGGCGGATATAAGCATGGGATTGCTGCCAATGACGATTTGATTATTACAGGGGGGACTATTTCGGTTTCCTCTGTTGCTGATGCGATCCGTGTAAATGACAGTCTGAATATTAAGGATGCCGCGCTGACGGTCACTGCGGGTGATGACGGAATCGTTGTTGATGAGCAGACCGGCTCGTTATATATAGAGTCGGGAACGTTTAACATTGTTGCTGCAGACGACGGGATCCATACAGGATCTGACGTGATCATACAGAACGGCAGCTTTGAAATAAAGGCGGGCGACGATGGCATCCATTCCGATACGGCGATTACGATAAACGGTGGAACAATTCTGATCAGCGAATGTTATGAGGGTATTGAGGCACAGACGATAGATATTAAAGATGGCGAGATCACGATCTATTGCTTAGACGATGGCATCAATGCCAATGGTGGGAACGATGCCTTTGCCAACATGGAAAACAGACATCCCGATCATATGCATGGGGAAGGCAATGGCGATGATTTCCCAGAAGGGGGAGACTTCAAGCCAAACGGAAATGATTTTCCGGAAGGGGGAGACTTCAAACCGGACGGAGATTTCCCCATGGGACAGGCTGGGGGTCAGATGCATGCGGATGCCTCAGGAATCATGCCGACAGTAACAATTAGCGGTGGAAAAATAGTCATTATGAACAGTCAGGGACGGGATGCGGATGGCATTGATTCCAACGGCGATATCACGATATCGGGCGGCGAGGTTTATATCAGTCTCAATGGCAGCGGCACCAATTGCGCGCTGGATTATGGAAGCGAAAACGCCGGAACCTGCAAGATCAACGGCGGTATTGTTGTTGCCGCAGGCAGTTCCTTGATGTTGGAGAAGATCAGTGCCGGCTCAGAGCAGGCGTCAATCGTATATGTTACAAATGGCGCCCCTGAGTCTTTGGTTGTTCTGGCAGATTCAGATGGCGAAACAGTATTATCGTATGAGATTCCACTGGCATTTACAGCTGTCACGATCAGCTGTCCGGAATTGAAAACCGGAAACACATATAAGATCAGTATCGGCGGGATTTCTGATGAGATCACTATAACGGAAGTCGCGGGGACTTATGGCGGAGCAATATTTTTTTGACAGTCAGACGCAGGAAATGATATGATAAAAATGAAAAAAGATTAATCGTTTGCAAAGTGCATTCCGGAATCAGGAGGCGGCATTTGTGAACGGAGAAATTGATTTGGAAGGGCCGTAAATCGTTAAATGAAGAAAAAGGTTGGGACGTTTTTTATAACATTATCGATCGTCATAGTGCTGGGCGGCGTGGTTCTAATCGGGCTTGCATGGTGGAGGGGTGGCGGCATGGCAGGGCAGGATGGCGGTCCGGAAACCGATGACCGCGCGTCTGCGNNGGATGGGTCTGCCGGTGTCCACACCATATCCGCAGATGGGACTGTTGTTTTGTCCGGATCGTCCATTCCGGATGAAAATGCGGATAATACGCCGGAGGAGGAAGAAATCCTTGATCCATATACATTCCGGCTGGAGCCATCCGAGGATGGTACGGTGACCTTTGTATTTGCTGGAGATATTTTATTTGATCCGGCTTACGCGATCTATTCGACTTACCGCCAAAGAGGAGGACAGCTGGAGCAGTGTATATCTGTGGATCTACTGGCTGAGATGCGCTCGGCGGACGTTATGATGTTAAATAATGAATTTCCCTACTCGAACAGGGGAGAACCGCTGCCCGATAAGACTTATACGTTCCGTGCGGCTCCGGAATCGGTATCGTTGCTGCAGGATATGGGCGTGGACATCGTATCTCTTGCCAATAATCATGCTTATGATTATGGTGAGGCTTCACTTTTGGATACGCTGGATATTCTGGAGCAGGCGGGCGTCCCGTATGTAGGTGCAGGCAGGAATCTGGAAGAGGCGGTGCGGCCGATTTATTATCTGGTGGGGGACTGCAAGATCGCGGTGCTGAGCGCTACCCAGATCGAACGCACGTCGTCGCCGCATACCCGCGGTGCAACGGAAAATACACCGGGAGTATTCCGGTGCCTGGAAACGGAGCTGCTGGAAGAAAAGATCAGGGAAGCCAAAGAGGAATGTGATTTTGTGATCGTATATATCCACTGGGGTACGGAAAGCACGACAGAACTTGACTGGCGGCAGCGCGACCATACGCCGCTCTATGTGGAGGCGGGGGCGGATATCATCATCGGCGACCATCCCCACTGCCTGCAGGAGATCGGATATGTAAATGGCGTGCCGGTCATCTATAGCCTCGGAAACTTTTGGTTTAATTCCAGAACACAGGATTCCTGTATCGTGAAGATGACGCTTTCCGAAGACGGCATCCAAAGTCTGCAGTTTGTTCCGTGCCTTCAGTCCAATTCCAGCGTGTCACTGTTGGAGGGGGAAGAACGTGCAAGGGTGATTTCTTATATGCAGAGCATCTCCCATACGGCACATATTGATGAGGATGGATATGTGACGCCGACCTCAGCCGAGTAGAGATCCGGTGGGATTTCCGGCGGCATCTTTTGCATCTTTTGCACTTGAAAAAATGCTTGACATAATAGAAATGCGATGATATCATATACAAGGTTGTAATAACCATGCCGAAGACAGCAGGTGCAAAGCATATCAGTATGCATGCGTAAAACATGTGAAGGTGTTGCCTGCCGAGGAGAAAAGAGTTTTTTGTATGACTTGATCCCTCTCCGGCGTACGGAGAGGTTTTTTACATGATATAAGATGTGAAACTCCTTTCGGCAGAACCGATGAAAATAATATAAGGAGGTAGAAAGATGGCAAAGGTTGAACTGAAAAAACCGATCGTTGATGAGATCTCAGAAGCAATCAAAGATGCTCAGTCAGTTGTCCTTGTAGACCACAGAGGTCTTACGGTAGCGGAAGATACGCAGCTTCGTAAGCAGCTTCGTGAGGCTGGCATCACTTATAAGGTCTATAAGAATACGATGATGACGTTTGCATTTAAGGGAACAGACTGTGAACAGCTTCAGGAATATCTGAACGGACCAAGCGCGATCGCAGTTTCCAAGACGGATGCAACAGCACCGGCAAGGGTGTTGTGTAAGTTCGCTAAGACAGCGCCTAAGCTTGAAGTCAAGGGCGGCGTCGTAGAAGGCGCGGTTTATGATGCAAAGGGGATCGCCGATATTGCAAAGATTCCATCCAGGGAAGAGCTTCTTTCCAAGCTGCTTGGAAGTCTGCAGTCACCGGTTACGAATTTTGCCCGCGTTATGAACCAGCTTGCTGAAAAAGGCGGAGCAGGTGCGGCTTCTGCAGAGGAAGCAGGCGCGGCGGAAGCGGCTGAGTAAACTGCCGGTGCATACGTAACGGCGGATCGTAAGGAAACATTTGAAACTAATGTGACTTTTGAAATTAAAATGAAAATGGAGGAAATGAAAATGGCTAAGTTAACATCACAGGAACTGCTTGACGCGATCAAGGAGATGACCGTATTAGAGTTGAATGATTTTGTAAAGATGTGTGAGGAAGAGTTCGGCGTATCTGCAGCAGCAGGCGAGGAGAAGACAGAGTTCGACGTAGAGCTGACAAGCTTTGGCGAGAAGAAGATGGACGTTATCAAGGTAGTACGTACGATCACAGGTCTTGGCTTAAAAGAGTCCAAAGAGCTTGTTGAGGGCGCTCC
>DLOP01000065.1:0-23727 GCA_002478505.1 Lachnospiraceae bacterium UBA7481 | reverse complement strand
ATCCCTCCTTCAGAAACCAGTTTATAATAATAGCTAATAATATTCCCAATTTATCAAAAAATTATATTGACTAAAATTCCCAGCCGTGATATCATGGAAAATGCACTATTTTGTGCAATAGGTTCTTTATGCCCTTTTGTATAGGGAACCGCAAAATATTTGAACGGGGTGAAATGTCAATATGGAAAAAAACAGAATACGTCCTATTGTAAACGGCAACAGTATGCGTATGAGTTACTCAAGGCAGAAAGAGGTCCTGGAAATCCCGAATTTGATCGAAGTCCAGAAGGATTCCTACAACTGGTTTCTGAAGGAGGGATTAAAGGAAGCGTTCGATGATATCTCTCCGATTTCCGACTTTGGCGGACACTTAAATCTTGAATTTGTAGATTTTGTGCTGGCGAAAGACGAGATCAAGCATTCGATCATGGAATGTAAGGAAAGAGACCTGACTTATGAGGCGCCGCTGAAGGTTAAAGTACGTCTGTATAATCAGGATGGCGGAGAAATTAAGAATATTACAGAGCATGTGATTTTTATGGGTAATTTTCCTTTGATGACAGAGACCGGCACGTTTGTCATTAACGGCGCTGAGCGTGTTATTGTCAGCCAGCTGGTAAGGTCCCCGGGTATATATTATGCCATCGGGCATGACAAGCTGGGCAAGAGGCTGTTTTCATCAACGGTGATTCCCAACCGTGGCGCATGGTTGGAATATGAGACGGATTCTAATGATGTTTTCTATGTACGTGTGGACAGAACAAGAAAAGTTCCGATCACCGCATTTTTGCGTGCCTTAGGACTTGGCACGAATGAGGAGATTCTGGAGCTTTTTGGTGATGAGCCTAAGATACAGCAGAGCTTTGCAAAAGATATTTCACATTCTTATGAAGAAGGCTTAAAGGAACTTTACGGTAAGGTAAGGCCGGGAGAACCTTTTAGCATAGAAGGCGCGGAGAATTATGTGATTGCTACCTTTTTTGATCCCAAGAGATATGATCTTGCAAAGGTAGGACGTTATAAATTTAATAAAAAGCTGGCGCTGCGCAACCGTATCAGAGGGCATGTGCTGGCGGAAGATGTTTTGAATCCGTTTACCGGCGTGCCGATCGCAACGGCAGGAACTAAAGTAACGCTGGAGCTTGCGGATGAGATCCAGAACTCTGCGGTAGAGAGCGTATGGATCCAGACAGAGGAGAAGAATGTCAAGGTGCTTTCCAACCTTATGGTCAATATTAACGAATGGCTTGATTTGGACGCTAAGGCGCTTGGCATTTCAGAGAATGTTTACTGGCCGGAGCTGAAGAAGATCCTCAGGGAATATGAAAATAAGCCGGAGCAGCTTGCAGATGCGATTGTGAAGAATGCCCATGCGCTGGTGCCCAAGCATATTACCAAGAGCGATATCTTTGCTTCTATTAATTACAATATTGCGTTGGAATACGGTATTGGCAATGATGATGATATCGATCATTTGGGCAACCGCCGTATCCGTGCGGTGGGTGAATTGCTGCAGAACCAGTACAGGATCGGTCTTTCCCGTATGGAGCGTGTGGTGCGCGAGAGAATGACGACCCATGATGCTTCCAATAAGGACGAGATCTCGCCGCAGGCGTTGATCAATATTAAACCGGTACAGGCTGCGATCAAAGAGTTCTTCGGCTCCTCACAGCTGTCCCAGTTTATGGATCAGAACAATCCGCTGGGTGAGCTGACGCATAAGAGACGATTGTCCGCGTTGGGACCGGGCGGTCTTTCCCGTGACCGGGCAGGATTTGAGGTTCGTGACGTTCATTATACGCATTACGGAAGAATGTGTCCGATCGAGACCCCTGAAGGTCCGAACATCGGACTGATCAATTCCCTTGCTTCTTATGCAAGGATCAATGAATATGGTTTTGTGGAGGCGCCTTATCGTAAGATCGATAAATCCGACCCGGAGAATCCTGTGGTTACGGATGAAGTTGTCTATATGACGGCAGACGAAGAAGACAATTATCATGTAGCGCAGGCGAATGAAAAGCTGGACAAGGATGGTCATTTTGTTAAGAGGATGGTATCCGGTCGTTATAAAGAGGAGACTCAGGAATATCCGAAAGCGATGTTTGATTATATGGATGTATCGCCTAAGATGGTATTTTCCGTTGCGACAGCGCTGATTCCGTTCCTTGAGAATGATGACGCAAACCGTGCACTGATGGGTTCCAACATGCAGAGACAGGCTGTGCCTCTTCTGTTTACGGAAGCTCCGGTGGTTGGAACCGGTATGGAGCCGAAGGCAGCGGTGGATTCCGGTGTCTGTGTGATTGCGAAGAAGCCGGGTACGGTAACATTTGTTTCAGCAAAACAAATCAAGATCACGGCAGATGACGGGGAAAAGATGACGTATGATCTGTATAAGTTTGTACGAAGCAACCAGTCGAACTGCTATAATCAGAAGCCCATCGTGTTTAAGGGTGACCACATTGCCGAGGGTCAGGTGATTGCGGACGGTCCTTCGACAGCCAATGGTGAACTTGGACTGGGCAAGAATCCTTTGATCGGATTTATGACCTGGGAAGGTTATAATTATGAGGATGCGGTCCTGCTGAGTGAGCGGCTTGTCCGTGAGGATGTATATACTTCTGTTCATATAGAAGAATATGAGTCAGAAGCCCGTGATACAAAGTTAGGTCCGGAGGAGATCACCAGGGATATTCCCGGTGTCGGCGAGGATGCCCTGAAGGATCTGGATGACAGAGGTATCATCCGTATCGGCGCAGAGGTACGTGCCGGTGATATTCTTGTCGGTAAGGTAACGCCCAAGGGCGAGACCGATCTGACGCCGGAGGAAAGACTGCTGCGAGCGATCTTTGGCGAGAAGGCAAGAGAAGTGCGTGATACGTCCCTGAAAGTGCCGCATGGTGCGTACGGTGTAGTTGTAGACGCAAAGGTATTTTCCAGAAGTGCGGGAGATACGGAGCTTGCGCCGGGTGTCAACCAGAAGGTAAGGATCTATATTGCACAGAAGAGAAAGATCAGTGTGGGAGATAAGATGGCAGGCCGTCACGGTAATAAGGGTGTTGTTTCCCGCGTGCTTCCTGTTGAGGATATGCCGTATCTTCCCAACGGACGTCCGCTGGATATCGTATTGAATCCTTTGGGCGTGCCTTCCCGTATGAATATCGGACAGGTGTTAGAGATCCATCTTTCACTGGCTGCTAAGGCGCTGGGCTTTAATATCGCAACGCCGGTATTTGATGGCGCGAATGAGGAAGATATCATGGATACGCTGGATCTGGCCAATGATTATGTCAATCTGGAGTGGGATGAATTTTCCAAAAAGCATAAAGAGGAGCTGCTTCCTGAGGTATATGAGTATTTAGAGCAGAACAAAGATCACAGGGAGTTATGGAAGGGCGTGCCGATCTCCAGAGATGGTAAGGTAAGGCTGCGTGACGGACGTACCGGTGAGTATTTCGATGGACCGGTTACCATCGGTCACATGCATTATCTGAAACTGCATCATCTGGTGGATGATAAGATCCATGCGCGTGCTACCGGACCGTACTCCTTAGTAACGCAGCAGCCGTTGGGCGGTAAGGCACAGTTTGGCGGTCAGCGTTTTGGAGAGATGGAAGTATGGGCGTTGGAGGCATATGGCGCTTCTTATACCCTGCAGGAGATCCTGACTGTGAAGTCGGATGATGTAGTAGGGCGTGTGAAGACCTATGAGGCGATCGTCAAGGGTGAAAATATTCCTGAACCGGGTATTCCGGAATCCTTCAAGGTGCTTTTGAAAGAGCTGCAGTCCCTTGCTCTGGATGTCAAGGTCCTGGATGAGAACCGGAAAGAGGTAGAGATCAAGGAAAGTATTGAATATAACGAGAGCGAGTACCGTTATGAGCTTGGCGCTGACAGAGGAACGCCGGACTATTCCAAGGATGATATAACGGCATTGGGATACGGAACGAAAGAATTTGATTCCGACGGCGATATGGTCGACGTAGAAGACGACATGGACGAAGATGATTTTGAAGATGACGCGGATATGAACTATGTTGCCGGAGGTTACGACGGGGAAGAGGATGAAAACTAGTTCATAATGTATATTCTATCTCGAAGGTGAAAGGAAGGTTATAAGAATGCCTGATTTAAAGAATAATGATTATCAGTCGATTTCATTTGATTCAATCAAGATTGGTTTGGCTTCTCCGGAGACCATCAGAAAATGGTCCCATGGCGAAGTAATCAAGCCGGAAACCATTAACTACAGGACATTGAAGCCGGAAAAGGACGGCTTGTTCTGCGAAAGGATCTTCGGACCGAGCAAGGACTGGGAATGTCATTGCGGTAAGTTCAGAAAGATCAGATATAAAGGTGTTATCTGTGATAAATGCGGCGTTGAGGTAACCAAGGCGAATGTCCGCCGTGAAAGGATGGGGCATATCGAACTGGCTGCGCCGGTATCCCATATCTGGTATTTTAAGGGGATTCCCAGCCGTATGGGTCTGATCCTTGATCTGACGCCGCGTGTGTTGGAAAAGGTATTGTATTTTGCGGCTTATATCGTGCTGGATCCGGGTGCCACCGATCTGGAGGTAAAACAGATCCTGACAGAGCGTGAATATCAGGACGCGTTGGAAAAATATGGTACAGAGTTCCGAGTTGGCATGGGCGCAGAGGCGATCAAGGAGCTTCTGGAGGCGATCGATCTTGAGAAAGAGATGGCAGAGCTGAAAGCCGAGCTGGAGAATGAAGGCACAAAGGGTCAGAAGCGTGCAAAGATCGTAAAGAGACTGGAAGTGGTAGAGGCATTCCGTGAGTCCGGCAATCAGCCGTCATGGATGATTCTTGATGCCATTCCGGTGATCCCGCCTGATTTAAGACCCATGGTACAGCTGGACGGCGGACGTTTTGCCACATCTGACTTAAATGACCTTTACAGAAGGATCATCAACCGTAATAACCGTCTGACAAAGCTGTTGGAGCTGGGCGCGCCGGATATTATCGTCCGTAACGAGAAGCGTATGCTGCAGGAGGCAGTGGATGCGCTGATCGACAACGGCAGGAGAGGACGTGCCGTAACGGGCCCCGGCAACCGGGCATTAAAATCATTATCCGATATGTTAAAGGGTAAATCAGGGCGTTTCCGTCAAAATCTGTTAGGAAAGCGTGTTGATTATTCCGGACGTTCCGTTATCGTCGTAGGTCCTGAGCTTAAGATCTACCAGTGCGGACTTCCGAAGGAAATGGCAATCGAGCTGTTTAAGCCGTTTGTTATGAAGGAGCTTGTGGCAAAGGGTATCTGCCAGAACATCAAGGCAGCGAAAAAGATGGTAGAAGGACTGAAAGATCAGGTCTGGGATGTTTTGGAAGAAGCGATCAAGGAGCATCCGGTAATGCTGAATCGTGCCCCGACACTTCATCGTCTTGGTATACAGGCATTTGAGCCGATCTTAGTAGAGGGTAAGGCGATCAAGCTGCATCCGCTGGTATGTACGGCATTTAACGCGGACTTTGACGGCGACCAGATGGCGGTTCATCTTCCGCTTTCGGTAGAAGCCCAGGCAGAGTGCAGATTCCTTCTGCTTTCGCCGAATAACCTGTTGAAGCCTTCTGACGGCGCACCGGTAACCGTACCGTCACAGGATATGGTGCTTGGTATTTATTATCTGACCCAGGAGAGACCGGGAGTAAAAGGATCGGGTGAAGAAAAAGACGGAAAATATATTCCTGCCAAGTACTTTAAGAGTGTCAATGAAGCAATTTTAGCATATGAAAATGATGCGATCGATCTTCATGCAAAGATCAGGGTCAGAATCCAGAAGAAACTTGCTGATGGCAGAGTGATCTCCGGTAATGTGGATTCCACGTTGGGACGTTTCCTGTTTAATGAGATCCTGCCGCAGGATCTGGGATTTGTGAAACGTGATACAGATGAGAACATGCTTCTGCCGGAGGTGGATTTCCTTGTTGGAAAGAAGCAGCTGAAGCAGATCCTGGAAAAGGTCATCAATAACCATGGCGCTACAAAGACGGCAGAGGTACTGGACCTTGTGAAAGCGATCGGATATAAGTATTCTACAAAGGCGGCCATGACCGTATCGATCTCTGATATGACGGTGCCTGCTGTAAAAGCACAGATGCTGGAGGAAGCGCAGAAGAAGGTTGACAGCATTGCGCAGAACTACCGCCGTGGTCTGATCACAGAAGATGAGCGGTACAGCGGCGTCATCCGTGTATGGAATGAGACGGATGCTGAGCTGACAAAGGCTCTGATGAATGGTTTGGATGCTTATAATAATATTAAGATGATGGCGGATTCCGGCGCCCGTGGTTCGGAACAGCAGATGAAGCAGCTTGCAGGTATGCGTGGACTGATGGCGAATACCTCCGGTCGTACCATCGAGCTGCCTATCAAGTCGAATTTCCGTGAGGGACTGGATGTATTGGAGTACTTTATCTCCGCCCATGGCGCACGTAAGGGACTTTCTGATACCGCGCTGCGTACAGCAGACTCCGGATATCTGACAAGACGAATGGTTGACGTATGTCAGGAACTGATCATCCGCGAGGTGGACTGTTGTGCAGGAAAAGAGATCAGCGGTATGAGGGTATCGGCTCTGGCAGATGGCAAGGATGTGATCGAGTCCCTTGAGAACCGTATCCGCAGCAGGGTAGCTGCAGAGGACGTCAAGGACGCAAATGGCGATATCATTGTTAAGGCAAACCATATGATCACGCCTAAGCGTGCGGCAAGAATCGCTGCATTTGGCGTAGATAAGGATGGTAAGCCGGTTGAATCCGTCAAGATCCGTACGATCCTGACTTGTAAATCCCATGTGGGTATCTGTGCGAAATGTTATGGAGCGAATATGGCCACCGGTGAAGCGGTACAGGTTGGTGAGGCAGTCGGCATCATCGCGGCACAGTCCATTGGTGAGCCCGGTACACAGCTGACGATGCGTACTTTCCATACCGGCGGTGTTGCGGGTAACGATATCACACAGGGTCTTCCCCGAGTTGAGGAGTTGTTTGAGGCAAGAAAGCCGAAGGGTCTTGCGATCATTGCAGAGTTTGGTGGTACGGTAACTATCAGCGAAGATAATAAGAAGCGTGAGATCGTCATTACAGACGGTGAGAGAAGTAAGAGTTATACCATCACCTATGGCGCAAGGATCAAAGTCACAGACGGTGCAGTTGTGGAAGCCGGCGATGAGTTGACAGAAGGTTCCGTTAATCCACATGATCTGTTAGAGATCAAGAAGATTGAGGCAGTGGAGAATTACCTGATCCGTGAGGTTCAGAAGGTATATGGTCTGCAGGGTGTTGATCTGGCAGATAAGCATATTGAAGTCATTGTCCGCCAGATGTTAAAGAAACAGCATGTGGAAGACTGTGGCGACACAGATCTGCTTCCGGGCAGCCTTGTTGACAGACTGGAAATTGAGGATATCAATGAAAAGCTGCTTGCCGAAGGCAAGAAGCCGGTTGTTGCCACAGATATCATTCTGGGTATTACGAAGGCAGCGCTGGCGACTAATTCCTTCTTATCCGCCGCATCCTTCCAGGAGACGACGAAGGTCCTGACCGAAGCTGCGATCAAGGGTAAGGTGGACTCATTGATCGGTCTGAAGGAGAATGTTATCATCGGTAAGCTGATTCCTGCGGGAACCGGCGTCAAGAGATACCGGGATGTAAGACTGGATATTGATGAGATCCGCGAAGAGGAGGAAGAGGTAGAGTATTACGACGATGAATATATGGATAGCGAAGAGGATATCGATATCGTTGACAGCATTGATGAAACAGGAGCAGAAGGTTCTGACGAAGAGACTACTGAGGAATCGGAAAACCTTGAAGAAGTGCCTGTTACCACTGAATAAACATCTGATTCGCTGGGAATGCTTATAGCAATTGTGAAAGAACCGTAATTTAACGATTTACGGTTCTTTCTTTCTTAAAAAAAAAGTAATAAATATGTTGACATTGCGGAAATATCACAGTATAATATTCAAGCGTGCCAAAGTGCGTGTCTTTTGTTGTGCTAAAACAAAACCGGGAAGAAGCCGGTAAAGGCATAAGACGCTTTGATAAGATTTTTGGCATGTGATGATAAATATAAAAAGACAGGAGGTGAAAAGGATGCCAACATTTAACCAGTTAGTAAGAAAGGGTCGTCAGACATCTGTTAAGAAGTCAACTGCACCTGCATTGCTCAGAGGTTATAACTCTCTTCACAAGAGAGCGATCGACACAGAGTCCCCGCAGAAGCGTGGTGTATGTACTGCAGTAAAGACAGCAACCCCTAAGAAGCCGAATTCAGCGCTTAGAAAGATTGCCAGAGTTCGTCTTTCCAACGGAATCGAAGTAACAAGCTATATCCCGGGTGAAGGACACAATCTTCAGGAGCATAGCGTTGTTCTGATCCGTGGCGGAAGGGTCAAGGATTTACCCGGTACAAGATACCATGTAATCAGAGGTACGCTTGATACGGCGGGTGTTGCAAACAGAAAGCAGGCGCGTTCCAAATACGGCGCTAAGAGACCTAAGAAATAAGCTTGTGTACCACATGAACTAGTTTGGTGTTGGGATTCTTATCACAAACGGATGCAGCCGGATTCCGGAGGCAGATCGACTTGTAATAATAGAAGAATACCGCGCGGACACATTAGTTTTCAGAGTGTGAGTACCTACGATTTAATCCAGAAAATAAAAAATTGATTAAGGAGGGAAGAATCGTGCCACGTAAAGGACATATTCAGAAAAGAGATGTATTGGCAGATCCTTTATACAATGATAAAGTGGTAACCAAGCTTATCAACAACATTATGTTAGATGGTAAGAAGGGTGTCGCCCAGAAGATTGTATATGGCGCATTTGCTAAGGTAGAAGAAAAGAGCGGCAAGCCGGCACTGGAGGTGTTCGGCGATGCTATGAACAACATTATGCCGATGTTGGAGGTAAAGGCAAGACGTATCGGTGGCGCTACTTATCAGGTGCCTATCGAGGTTCGTCCGGACCGTCGCCAGGCATTGGCGCTCCGTTGGTTGACAATGTTCTCCCGTAAGAGAGGCGAGAAGACCATGGAGGATAAGCTTGCAAATGAAATTTTAGATGCAGCAAACAATACAGGTGCAGCTGTTAAGCGTAAAGAAGATATGCATAAGATGGCTGAGGCTAATAAGGCGTTTGCTCATTACAGATTCTAAGAAGGAGGAACTAGTCTTGGCTGAAAGAGAATATCCATTAGAGCGAACAAGAAACATTGGTATCATGGCGCATATCGATGCCGGTAAGACAACCCTTACCGAGCGTATATTGTACTATACCGGTGTAAATTACAAGATTGGTGATACTCATGAAGGTACTGCTACCATGGACTGGATGGCTCAGGAGCAGGAAAGGGGTATTACGATCACATCAGCCGCTACGACTTGTCACTGGACCTTACAGGAGAACAGCAAACCGAAGCCGGGCGCTTTAGAGCATCGTATCAATATTATTGATACCCCGGGCCACGTTGACTTTACGGTTGAAGTAGAGCGTTCTCTGCGTGTATTGGATGGTGCAGTAGGTGTGTTCTGTGCAAAGGGCGGAGTTGAGCCCCAGTCAGAGAATGTCTGGAGACAGGCAGACACTTATAATGTTCCTCGTATGGCATTCATCAATAAGATGGATATCATGGGAGCTGATTTCTATAGCGCTGTTGATCAGATCAGAAACAGACTTGGTAAAAATGCCATTATCCTGCAGCTGCCGATCGGCAAGGAGGATGAGTTTAAGGGCATTATCGATCTGTTTGAAATGAAAGCATATATCTATAATGATGATAAGGGTGAGAATATCGATATTATTGATATCCCTGACAACATGAAGGATGATGCGGAGTTATATCATTCGGAGCTCGTTGAAAAAGTGTGTGAGCTGGATGATGATCTTTTAGAGAAGTATCTGGAAGGGGAAGAACCTTCTATAGAGGCAATGAAGAAAGCACTGCGTAAGGGAACCTGCGAATGTGCGGCAGTACCGGTATGCTGTGGATCTGCCTACAGAAACAAAGGTGTTCAGAAGCTTCTGGATGCAGTATTGGAGTTTATGCCGGCGCCTACAGATATCCCGGCGATCAAGGGTGTTGATATGGATGGCAATGAGATCGAGAGACATTCTTCTGATGAGGAACCGTTCTCAGCATTGGCATTTAAGATCATGGCAGACCCGTTTGTCGGTAAGCTTGCATTCTTCCGTGTGTATTCCGGTACGATGAACTCCGGTTCTTATGTACTGAATGCAACGAAGGACAAGAAGGAACGTGTTGGACGTATCCTGCAGATGCATGCAAATAAGAGGTCAGAGCTGGATAAGGTATATTCCGGCGATATTGCGGCAGCAGTTGGTTTTAAATTTACGACCACAGGAGATACGATCTGTGATGACCAGCATCCGGTTATCCTGGAGTCCATGGAGTTCCCTGAGCCGGTTATCGAGCTTGCAATCGAGCCGAAGACCAAAGCGGGACAGGGCAAGCTGGGCGAGTCACTTGCAAAGCTGGCAGAAGAAGATCCTACCTTCCGTGCACATACGGATCAGGAGACAGGACAGACAATCATTGCCGGTATGGGTGAGCTTCATCTGGAGATCATTGTTGACCGTCTGCTTCGTGAATTTAAGGTAGAGGCAAATGTGGGCGCTCCGCAGGTTGCGTATAAGGAGACATTTACAAAGGCTGTTGAGGTTGACAGTAAGTACGCAAAACAGTCCGGTGGTCGTGGTCAGTATGGACACTGTAAGGTTAAATTTGAGCCGATGGATCCGAATGGTGAAGAAACATTCAAGTTCGAGTCCACAGTTGTGGGCGGTGCGATTCCGAAGGAATACATTCCGGCAGTCGGTGAAGGTATTGAAGAGGCTGCAAAGTCCGGTATTCTGGGCGGATTCCCGGTACTGGGTGTCTATGCCAATGTTTATGACGGTTCTTATCATGAAGTCGATTCTTCAGAAATGGCATTCCATATTGCCGGTTCCATGGCATTTAAGGATGCTATGAACAAGGGCGATGCAGTGTTGTTGGAGCCGATCATGAAGGTTGAGGTAACGATGCCTGAGGAATACATGGGAGACGTTATCGGCGATATCAATTCCCGTCGTGGACGTATCGAAGGTATGGATGATCTGGGCGGCGGAAAGATCGTCAGAGGATATGTGCCTTTGGCAGAAATGTTCGGATATGCAACAGACCTTCGTTCCAGGACACAGGGACGTGGAAACTATTCCATGTTCTTCGAAAAGTACGAACCGGTTCCGAAGAATATTCAGGAAAAAGTATTGGCTGCAAAAGCAAAATAATACTTGAAAATTATGGTAATATTTACTATAATTCAAGATAGTGCTAATTAAATTAAAAATAAAAGAGCGGAAAGCTCAAGTGGAAATCTATTTAAGGAGGATTTATAAGAAATGGCTAAAGCAAAATTTGAAAGAACAAAACCCCATTGTAATATTGGTACCATTGGTCACGTTGACCATGGTAAAACAACATTAACAGCAGCAATTACAAAGGTATTGGCTGAAAGAGTTGCTGGTAATACAGCTACAGATTTCGAGAACATTGATAAAGCTCCGGAAGAAAGAGAAAGAGGTATCACAATTTCTACTGCTCACGTTGAGTACGAGACAGAGAAGAGACATTATGCACACGTTGACTGCCCGGGACATGCTGACTACGTTAAGAACATGATCACCGGTGCTGCACAGATGGACGGCGCTATCTTAGTTGTTGCTGCAACAGATGGTGTTATGGCTCAGACAAAGGAGCACATCCTTCTGTCCCGTCAGGTAGGTGTTCCTTATATCGTTGTATTCATGAACAAGTGCGATATGGTTGATGATGAGGAGCTGTTAGACCTGGTTGAAATGGAGATCACAGAGCAGCTTGAGGAGTATGAATTCACAGGATGTCCTATCATTCGTGGTTCTGCATTAAAGGCTCTTGAAGATCCTAACGGCGAGTGGGGCGACAAGGTTATGGAACTGATGGGCACAGTTGATGATTATATTCCTGATCCTAAGCGTGCTACAGACCAGCCGTTCCTGATGCCTGTTGAGGACGTATTCACAATCACAGGCCGTGGTACAGTTGCTACCGGTAGAGTAGAGCGTGGTGTTCTTCATCTTAACGAGGAAGTTGAAATCGTTGGTATCAAGGAAGAGACAAAGAAGACTGTTGTTACAGGTATCGAAATGTTCCGTAAGATGCTTGATGAGGCACAGGCTGGTGACAACATCGGCGCACTGCTTCGTGGTGTTCAGAGAACAGAAATCGAAAGAGGACAGGTTATCGCTAAGCCCGGTTCTGTAACATGCCATAAGAAATTCACAGCTCAGGTATATGTACTGACAAAGGATGAAGGTGGACGTCATACTCCGTTCTTCAAAAACTACAGACCTCAGTTCTACTTCAGAACAACTGACGTAACTGGTGTATGTGACCTTCCTGACGGTGTAGAGATGTGTATGCCTGGTGATAACGTAGAGATGACCATCGAGCTGATCCATCCGATCGCTATGGAGCAGGGTCTTACATTCGCTATCCGTGAGGGTGGTAGAACAGTTGGATCTGGTAGGGTTGCTACTATCATCGAGTAATCAATAAAAAGCTAGGTTTTATGGGGCTTTCCGAGAAATCGGGAAGCCCTTTTTGAAATTTTGCAACAGTGAAAATGCTGAAGGTGCCATGATAATATTGTATTTAAAATATTTATTCAAAAATGATAAAATGTGTTATATTATAAGTGAAACAGTGTTTAGCTTTTGTTAAAATTGCTATCGCATATGGTTAATATGGTAGAGTATTCAGACATCAATTGTTTTTTAATTGCTTATGAAACTTAGTGCTGTTGCAATTTTGAAAAAAGGAAAATAATCGGCATTGAGAACCCGCTTTCTTTTGGAGGTAACATTACGATGAATGGTATAACATATTTCAACCTTACAAGCACAAGTGGACCGGACGGTTATTTCAATTATAAAATGTCAGGCGGAGACAAGCTCGGTTCCGGTGGCAGACCGGGATGTGGATTTATGGGATGGGTATTTATTATCTTATTTATGCTGTGGATTATTGGGAAACTGTTTGGGTAGCTGACAGGAAGAACAAAATGAGGTTATGATTATGGATATTAAGTCATTAAAGAAATCAAAAAATGAAGAAATGATCCTCACACTCTATGGTCTGATTGATAACTGGGAAGATGAAGTGGTTGAGTTCAAGGAAGCCGGTAAAGATTATGACAGGGACAAGATTGGTCGGTATTTCTCAGCGTTAAGTAATGAAGCCAATTTACGAGGTCTGCAATATGGCTGGCTTGTATTTGGCGTGAATAATAAGAAACGAAAGATTGTGGGGACTGAGTATAGAAACAGTAATGGACTGGATACTTTAAAGCACGAAATTGGTTCCGCTACTACAGGGGGTATTTCGTTTATTGATATTTATGAAATTTTCCCGATAGTAGAGGGAAAAGAAAAACGAGTGATAATGTTTCAAATACCGGCAGCTATCACTGCTGTTCCAACCGGATGGCATAATCAGGAGTACGGTCGTGATGGAGAATCGCTTGTACCATTATCGGAAGAGAAAAGAGAACGCATTCGGCGTCAGGTAAGGCTGGATTGGTCGAAGCGATTTATACCTGATGCAACAATTGAGCATTTGGATGCAGATGCCATTGCTATTGCAAGAAATAAGTATAAGGAAAAGATGAATGAACAGCATATCGCTGACGAAGTGGATCAAATGTCAGATGAGGAGTTTCTGGAGAGAAGAAAACTGGTTGTCAATGGTAAGGTTACAAATGCAGCAATGTTGCTTCTGGGGAATTCGGCATATGATTATCTGTTTGAGAGTGTACCGGAGGCTTCATGGCGCATTTATGATTCAAAAGAGATGGTAAAAGATTATAAGATTTTCAAGATACCTTTTATTACGCTCAGTGACAGGATTCTGGAAAATATCCGAAACCTCACATATAGATATATGCCGGATCAAATGACATTGTTTCCAATGGAAACCAAGCAATATGATACATGGGTATTGAGGGAATTACTCAACAATTGTATTGCCCATTCTGATTACAGCTTGGGCGGGCGGATCTATGTGAATGAATTTGAAGATGAATTGATTCTTACAAATCCGGGGAGTTTTATTCCGGGAAGCATAGAGCCTATTTTGAATCCCGGTTATACTTCTCCGTTCTATCGCAATCAGCTTTTAGCAGAAGCGATGGTGATGTTTAAGATGATCGATACAGAGGCTACAGGAATCCGGCGGGTATTTCACATTCAGCGGGAAAAGTTCTTCCCGTTGCCGGATTATGATATTACATCAAATGACAGAGTTAAGGTATCGATTTATGGGAAAGAGATCAACGAAAAGTTTACTTACTTGCTTCATGATAATGAAAATCTCAATTTGGTGACGGTCTATCTACTGGATCAAGTGCAAAAGGGAAAACCGATTTCTAAGGAGGCAACAGCGCATTTAAGGAAGCACAAGCTGGTAGAAGGGCGAGTAAATAACTTGTATTTGGCAGCTCCTCTGGCAAAAACGGCGGAGGATAAAGCGCAGTATATAAAAAATAAGGCGTTTGACAACAAATATTATCAGGATATGATTGTTAATTATCTTGAAGAATTTGGAAAAGCAAATAAGGCTGCAATACGTGATTTGCTGGTTGACAAGTTTCCGGATACTCTTTCTTCCAGTCAGAAAGATCGGAAAGTATTAACTTTGCTTACAGCGCTTAAGAGAAAGGGAATTATAACCACTGATTCTGATAACAAGCAGATCTCGCATTGGATTTTGGTCAAAGACAAGAAGAATGGTTAAGTAAAATTGGTTTAAGAATTGGTTTGATAATAACACATTAAAAATGCTGAAAGGCTTGTAATTAGCCTTTTTCGGGATTAAACCAATATTGATAAAAATATAAATTGGTTTAAGAATTGGTTTAAGAGTTGGTTTGACGCTCAATTAATCAGCAGCGCTCATATTGGGTATTGAAACAATAGCTTGAATAAACCTTGAGTAAATTTACCCAAGGTTATTCAAGAATTATTCAAGGTTTATTCAAGATCGTGCTTCTAAAATGCTTCTAAAATTTTTAATAACCACAAAAATAAGCCGATATTGAGGATAATATAAATAAAAAAATCCCCATTTTATCATGCTTTGCGATATAGATAAACATGCCGTGGCAACGTGAGGGTGGTAGAACCGTTGGTTCTGGTAGGGTTGCTATGCCCTATATTATGTGATAGATTAAAAATGGAATGGTATAGTTTCAAAAGGAATTAGGCGTAGTTTATGAAGATAGTAAAAGCTGAAATTGGACATGCAGACATTATTGGTCAAATACATTCTAAGGCATGGAGACAGGCATATGCAGATATGTTTCCTGAAGAATATTTGTGTACAGATACGCAAGGCAAAAGAACACAGGAATTTTTAGAATCGTGTAATAATAAGGATATTTATTATTTTTTGTTATATTCTAATGAAATAGCTGTAGGAATAGTGAAAGTTAATTTGTGTGGGACTGAAAGCTGTGAAATATCAAGTTTTTACATACTTGATGAATATAGAAATAAAGGATATGGGAAACAGGTTGTGCTGTATCTGAGAAATGTGTTTGATAAATTTAAAATACAGTTATGGGTATTGGAGAATAATAGAAAAGCAAGACGCTTTTATGAAAATAATGGCTTTAAAAATACAGGGAGGACAAGGAATATCAACAGAGGAAATTATTATACGCAATTGCTATATGAATTAATAAATACATAATAATTAAAATATAAAAGTAAATAAAAATGTTATCATCACAAGGTTTTCTTGTGTTTATTTAGATATATTTTTATGTTAAGGAGATTGTGCGATTTGAAAAATATTTTTAGTCAAATTCAAATCGTCGGGCATATAACATTCAGAAAGCAAAATATTTTCCTATGCCTGATTATAATGTTTCTTCCGGAACACAGGTTGAAGTAACAATTTATGGGAAAACGCTGAATGATAGTTATATGCACATATTGTATGATCATCAAGATTTAAACAAGGTTTAAACAAGGTTTATTCAAGATCGTGCTTCTAAAATTTCTGATTCTCAAAAAGATTAGCCGATTTTAGAGGCCATATCAGATAAAAAAGATTGATAAATTATTAGTTAACGATGTTTTGAAAGATAATCATAATATGATATGAGCTTTGTGTCAGCATGGATGGAGAAAAGCAGAAAGCGAATGCAATCTACGATATAGAAACTTACGCCGAGACCTATTGGAGAGATCTTGAAGGTAAACCGCATCATAACTGTGCTTAGTAAGCGCCGGGAGTTGGGAGTTAAAGTAACAATTGTTACCTGGCATCCCGATGCCTATAAGTATGGCAGGGATGATGTTTGCATGGGACTTTTGGAAAGGCTTCGTAAAGCAGGTTTTGAATTTCGGCTCGTGGAAGACTCTTGCGAGCATTATGCGGTGATCGATAATGAAATCGTTTGGTATGGAAGCATGAACCTGCTATCAAAGGAAGAGGCTGAGGACAATCTGATGAGGATTTGCAGCAAGGATATTGCGGCAGAACTTCTGGAAATGACATTTGCCTCTGAAGTCAAAATGCAGGTATGGTGATGGTCTTTGCATAAATGACAGAAATACATGAAGGGAAAAGATGCCGCTTGCTGCATAGTGGCATTGTGTATAAACTATGAACGCAAAAGAAACATTAAAAGTATATTTCGGATATGATTCATTTAAATCCGGGCAGGAGGAAATCATTGATGCTATCCTTGAAGGGAAAGATGCGTTAGCAATCATGCCGACCGGAGCGGGCAAGTCTGTCTGCTATCAGGTACCGGCGATGCTTTTGCCGGGAATTACGATCGTTTTATCGCCACTCATATCCTTAATGCAGGATCAGGTGAAGGCATTAAATGAAGCTGGGATTCATGCCGGGTATATCAATTCTTCCCTGACGGATGCTCAGATATTGAGGGTATATTCCAAAGCATTGGAGGGAGCATATAAGCTTCTGTATGTCGCACCGGAACGCCTTGAAAGCTATGAATTTACGGATTTTGCAGGTAAGATAGAGATTTCGATGGTAACTGTTGATGAAGCACATTGTATATCTCAGTGGGGACAGGATTTCAGACCAAGTTATCTGAAGATCGTAGAATTTATAGATACCTTGCCAAAGAGACCTATTGTAAGTGCATTTACTGCGACTGCTACAGAAGAAGTGAAAACCGATATTTCCTGTGTGCTTAAGCTGCAGGATCCGAAGGTGGTTGTCACCGGTTTTAATCGTGAGAATCTCTATTTTGAGGTGGAGACGATACGAAGCAAGAATGATTATGTACTGGAATATATCAAAAAGCATCTGGATGACAGCGGCATCATATACTGCGCAACGAGAAAGAATGTGGACACATTGTATGAACTGCTTTCCGGTTCAGGGGTACCTGTGACAAGATATCATGCCGGAATGAATAATGAAGACAGGAAAGAAAGCCAAGAGGATTTCATATATGACAGATCACCGGTGATTGTTGCTACGAACGCATTTGGAATGGGTATCGACAAATCCAACGTAAGGTTTGTGATTCATTACAATATGCCTCAGAGCATGGAGAATTATTATCAGGAGGCTGGGCGTGCAGGAAGAGACGGTGAGCCATCGCAGTGTATTCTGCTGTTTTCGGCACAAGATATTATGATAAACAAGTTCCTGCTTGAGCATAAAGACTTTACTGACATTCCCTATGAAGATATTGAGCTTATCAGGCAGCGTGATGCAAGAAGACTTCAGGTTATGGAAGGCTATTGCAGGACTTCGGGATGTCTGCGAAATTATATTCTTGCGTATTTTGGAGAGAAGCAGGAGAAGCCTTGTGACAGTTGCGGGAATTGTCACCGGGAGTTTACAGAAATCGATATGACCGAGGATGCAAAGCAGATTATCAACTGTGTTTATGAGGCCAAAGGAAGATATGGCTTGAACATAATCATTGGAACACTGCTTGGCGCTAACAGAGCAAGACTGAAGGAGCTTCGTACGACGGATTATAAAACATATGGGATTCTTAAGAATCGTTCCGAATCCGAACTCCGACTGCTTATCAGTCAATTGCTTTTGGATGGGTATCTATATCAAACTGCTGATAAATACAGTGTGATACGCATGGGTAACATAGAGCCGCTTAAATGTCCGAAGACGCATGTTTTCGTCCGGACATATAAGGACAGGGAGCCTGAACGTCAGACGGCAAGACGGAGCAGGAAAAGCACGGATACTCTTACAAAAGCCGGATATAATCTGTTTGATGTTCTTCGGAAACTTCGGCTTACGATTGCCAGAGAGGAGGGCATGCCGCCATATATCATATTTAGTGATAAAACACTTATAGATATGAGTGCCAAAGTGCCTCGTGACAGAGCAGCTATGCTAAGTGTATCCGGTGTAGGTGAGGCAAAATACGATAAATATGGCGACAGGTTTATTGAGGCGATAGCTGCGTTCCTGGATGATAATCCGGATGTGGTCACAAGCATAGGAAATAATGGTGATGATTCTGAAGAGAGGACAAGGTCAAGAAAAAAAGGGAAAAAGCAAAAAAGACCATTCTGCCTTAACCCGGAGGATTGCGATAAGTTTGAGTACAAAGATTTTTATCTTATAACTGAAATCAAGGATGAGTTGAACAGAATTACATCTGTGGATAATGTAAAGCATATATTCGGAACAGACATTTTCAAGCTGCTGACATCAATGGGATATGTTGAAGAACGGCAGATTGACGGCAGGTCCGTCCAGATACAGACAGAGCTGGGGCTTTCTAAAGGAATTGTCACCATTGAAAAGATAAGCAAGATAGGGAATGCGTACACGGTTCTGATGTATCCGCCGTTAGTTCAGAAAGAGATTGTGGAGCATTATATTAAAATTAGACGCTGCTAAAAGCAGCTTTTGCGGAATGGAGACATGGTATGAATCTGACGAATTTTTTAAAACAGACAGATGCCCTTACGGCACAATATTCAACAGAGCAGCTCATCGCTTTTATTCATGATATCGGGAGGATTTTCCCGGAATATCGCAGAGAAGATTTTCTGGAAAGGCTGAAATCTGTTGGGAATAAAGCGGGAAAAGCTTCAAGTGAGAACGAAGCCAAAGATATTGATTTCGATGAAATGTACAGTCACATCAGAGATGATTTAAGATGTATTGAGTCACAGGAAGTTACTATTACCGGGATATTGAATGAAGGATATGATGACTGGTATGACGACATTGGCGAGGAATTTTATTATGAAGACAACAGCGGTATTTCAGATATGCTTGAGAAGGCTTGTGATTTTGTGCATATCTGTATGGACAGGGAGAGATATAAGGAAGGTTTTGAAGTTGGATATCAAATGCTGGCAATGGAAATTCTATGCGATAATGAGTATGGCGATGAAGAAATTTCACTTGGGGACATGGTGTATCATGAACTTTTGAATTGCGACCTGAAACAGGTTATCCTTGATACGGTATATTGTGCATATCATGCAGTGCCGCCTGCAAAACGTCCGGAGGCATTGTATGGAGTTATTGTAAATGCAAAAAAGGACGAAATCACATTAGAAGCAATTATGCAGCATGGAGATGAGGAATTACCTGATCTTAAAAATTTTCTGCAGCTATGGATTACATATCTTGGCAGTAAGACAGGGCATGATGCTGACCGTCTTGTTTTGGAAGCCGTTGCTTTGTTAAATGATCTATCTTTGGAGGTGCAATATGCAGAAAAATATGCTGCCGTCCATCCGGGATTATATTTGAACATATTAGAAAACGGGAAATATGCAACAGTAAATGATATGGTGTCAATAGGAATAAAAGCGATGAAGGCGATACCAAAGAAATATGTTATGCGCAGCAGAGCAGCAATGAAAACAGCTGAGTATGTAATTGTGGCCGATGGGGAACAGTCTTTACTGGAAAAGTGCTATTTTATCGCATTTGAATCTGATACATCTGCTCTGAATTATCTTCGAGTGCTGTTAAACGGGTGCGGAAACAAAAAGAAAAGAGAAGAACTCCAAAAAATATTTATGAAATTATCCGTACATAATAGTGGCGAGACTTTTGGTATGTATGAAAGAAGCTATTCATGCTCTGAAAGGGAAGAAAACAGACCGGACAACAATATGGTTTTATTGCTCAGATTTTTAGATGGGCAGTTTGAGGACGTATTGGTCAAAGGGTTGAACAAATCGAAAGCATTAGGCTGGACGGGAACTTTTATGAAACAGGGAATTGCATTGTATCTGTTATATTTGTATGAGGGGCAATGGAACGGTAAGGGAATTGCTGCCATGGCAGAGATTGCGAAAAAGGCAATGAGATTTTCCGCAGAAGAATATAAGAAAGGCACCTGTGGGCTTGAGGAGATAGGCGAAAGCGATCTGTTTTGCCAATTATTTCTTAAATGGAAGTCTATGGTGCAAATGGAATCCGGTATTAGAAATAGTGCGGTAAAAAGAATCACAGCACTGCTTGAAAAGCGAACAGAAGGAATTATGGATGCAAACCGCAGAAATTATTATGGGGAATGTGCAGCATATATCGCCGCCTTGGGCGAGGTGCGCGAATCCATGGGAGAGATAGGCGCAAAACAGAGTCTTATGACGTCGTATAAGGATAAGTATTCACGAAGGAGTGCATTTCGGCAAGAAATGAGAAATTACGGCTGGATAGATTCTAAGAGAAAATAGGAGCATCATAGATTGTCAAGTACTTACCACTGCAGAATTTGGGACGGTTTTTATAAGAGGAACGATTAAATAACTGATTTCTGAGAAGGCGTGAAACAGGAGATTAGACTACTGTTTTATGCCTTTTTAGAAATCAACATTTCTAAAAATACACAAAATGGTTGGTTTTGCAATTATTTTTTGTGGCACAGATTAGAAGTTAAGTCAATTATAAATTTACGCTGTCAAAGCCATATTTTATTTGTAGTAAATGCTTGTTAAAAGTGGTATAATCAGAGAAATAACGCGAAAGATGACAGAGGGGAGTTTTGAAGATCATATATGACAAAAGAATTGTTTTTCCAAGCAATATTGAAATTTGTTCTTGGTGTAGCTGTGATAGGAATACTGATATTTTTGCCTGCAGGGACAATTGATTATTGGAACGCATGGCTATTCATGGGAATATTGTTTATTCCGATGTTTTTTGCAGGTATTATCATGATGTTTAAAGCTCCGGAATTGTTGAAAAAACGCTTGAATGGCAAAGAGCAGCAGTCGGAGCAAAAACTTGTGATAAAACTTAGCGGCTTGATGTTCGTTATGGGATTTGTAATCGCAGGTTTCAACTTTCGTTTTCAATGGATCGTACTGCCGGATTGGGTCATATGGGCTGGCGCGGTCATATTTTTATTTTCTTATCTGCTTTATGCTGAGGTATTGCGGGAAAATACTTACTTATCACGAACTGTAGAAGTCCAGAACGGGCAAAAGGTAATTGATACCGGACTTTATGGGATTGTTCGGCATCCCATGTACAGCGTAACGATTATTTTGTTCCTTTCCATGCCGCTGGTGCTCGGGTCTATAATCTCATTTGCTATTTTTCTTGCATATCCTTTCATTATTGTAAAAAGGATTAGAAATGAAGAAGCAGTGCTTGAAAAGGATTTAGAGGGGTATATTGCATACAAAAAGAAAGTAAAGTATAAGATCATTCCATTCATATGGTGATAAAGCGATAATATGTGCTCTGGTGGGAAGAGGTTTGGAACAAGTTGAATGGGAAAAAATATATGATTCAAAAAGAAGTTTTACATGGCGGAAGAAAAGGTAAAATATCAAAAGAAGAGGATAAAGTAATCCGTCCGGGAAATAAATGGACTTTGCATGTGCAGTCATTTTTATCGTTTATGCATGAAAACGGGTTTCATAATATTCCTAAACCATATGGAATTAACGAATCCGGAATGGAAATGGTTTCCTTTGTGGAGGGAACTGTTTATAATGACCGTTTACCGAATGAGATTCTAACAGATGAGATTTTAGTTGAAGTGGCAAAATTACTTCGTCGATATCATGATATTGGGGAGAAGTATGTTCATCGATTAACGGGAGAAGAAGTTTGGATGTTACCCAAACAATTACCGGTAGAGGTTATGTGCCATGGGGATTTTGCACCTTATAACATAACTTTTGTTGACGGGTGTGTACATGGGATAATCGATTTTGATACATTACACCCGGGGCCAAGAATATGGGATGTTGCATATGCAGTATATAGATGGATTCCGTTTGTTTCACCGAAAAATCCTGATTATTGTTATAATTTAAATGAACAAATTCGTAGATTAAAGTTATTTGTGGACACTTATGATTTAAAGAATCATGAACGGGAACAGTTGCCCAATATGATAATTGAACGGATAAGTAGTCTTGTTGCATATATGAGAAATGAGGCAGATTCAGGAAATGAAGATGTTCAGAAAAATATAGAAGATGGACATTTGAATTTGTATTTGGATGATATTCAATATATAAAAGAGTCTCAAAAGGATATACTGGAAGGAATATTGTAGCCTTGTTAGTGAAATCCTAGTTTATCGCTTAGTGGTAATTAAGAAGAAATATGTTTTCTTTGATGATTACTTGGACATGGTGCTAGCACTATGTAGTCAAGGTGGTTAAAGAGAAAATTGTCTTGGCGCCAAAACGGTGCCAAGAATTAAGAAAATAAAAATACGTTATATAGAAACAACGAAGCTATCGGTCATAATGGGGTTTCAAAATCAAATCCCAATCCCCATGGAATTCCTGCAATTTAAAATTCTTTTCTTCTGTTTTTCCGTATATGTTCCAAATTTGATGGATACGTTCTTGTGGCATTTCAATTGGATTTCCATCTGCATCAGTTATGGCCCAGAAGATTCTCTCAGCTTCCACCCAAGTGGTATACTTCTTTATTTCATTAAGATGTTCTCTGCTTTTGCCGTTCCATTCATCATCATCCAGCCATATAATCACATTATTTTCAAGGAGCAAAACAATGCTTCCGCTTAACCATTCAGTATCATAATCTCTGTTTATATTGATATGAACATCATGAATCCATACAAAGCGCAAAAGTACACCTTCATCCATGGTGTCATATTTTAGAAAAATTTCCACGCAATCCTTTCCTGGAATATATTCAATTCTCTCTGGTCTGAAATCGTGAAATCCCCAGTTGCTATTCAAAAAGTTCTCAATGCCTTTTTCGCTTTTTTCCATCTCATACCATACTGCCATAATATTCCTCCAATAGAAATCCTTATTTATCCTATCAGCAATTTATATACAAAAGAGATCTTATATATTATATTCTTATTAATGACATTATGCAAAAAGAAGCGTGGATTTGCAAGCAAAAAAGAGACCTTGAAATGGGAGCGCAATATGCAAACCACGTACGATTCGGAATAAGCGTTATATGATCGAACATCACCTTATTCCTCTGTTGAGTAATAAGGCTATGGATAGCATTACACCGGCGGATATTATTCAGTGGCAGAACGCTCTTTGTAATCTGCAGCACAACGCATTTCTAAAATATGACATTATTATACCACTGATTTTTTGAGAGGCATCATCAGTATGTGTGATGTCCATCCGTATGGCGTTCGGCTT
>DLOP01000037.1:53905-54068 GCA_002478505.1 Lachnospiraceae bacterium UBA7481 | reverse complement strand
ATGATTTGGGATAAAAATACGCCATGCTTTAATTTGTAAGAGAAAAAACTTTACAAAATGGCTTCGATTAAACTAAAGTTCCGTCCTTCAGAATCTTTGGGACATGAAGGCACAGTTTTTTACCGTATCATCCATGAGCGCAAGTCCCGGCAGTTAACATCCT
>DLOP01000037.1:53292-53782 GCA_002478505.1 Lachnospiraceae bacterium UBA7481 | reverse complement strand
TTAGACAGCAGCGGCATTGCATTCACAGCGGATGATATCATTGAGGAATTTAAAACATACAAAGCGGACTACTCGCTATTCAATTACATGGAAAAACTCATTTGCGGCTTCAAGCAGCAGGACAGGATCAGGACATCTGAAACCTACCGTGCGGCGCTTAACAGTTTCAGGAACTTTCTCAACGGCAGGGATATTATGATAGACCGTATTGATTCCCCGCTCATGGAGGACTACGAGGCTTGGCTGAAACGCCGGGGAATCACATCAAACACCATCTCTTTTTACAACCGCATCCTCAGGGCTGTATATAACCGTGCGCTTGAAAATGATTTGATTGCAAACCGCAACCCGTTCCGCCATGTCTACACCGGAATTGACAATACCGTCAAGCGAGCCTTGCCGTTGGGCATTGTAAAAAAAATACGCAACCTTGACCTGTCCTTTTCCAAATCGCTCGACTATGCCCGCGATATGTTTATGATGAGCTTCA
>DLOP01000037.1:31567-53253 GCA_002478505.1 Lachnospiraceae bacterium UBA7481 | reverse complement strand
AACGGACGCATCAAATATCGCCGCCGCAAGACCGGAAAGACCCTGACAATTGAGTGAACCAGCGACATGCAGGCGATTGTAAACAAATATCCGTGCAACAACACTGCGTATCTTCTGCCTATTATCACCCGCACCGGCTTTAATGAAAGATGCATCTACCGCAATGCCGCATCCAATATCAACTACAACCTTAAACTTGTGGCGGCACTTGTCGGCATCCGCACTCCGCTCACGCTTTATGTTGCGCGGCATAGTTGGGCAACGGCGGCACGAACCAAAGGAGTGCCCGTCAGCGTGATAAGCGAAGGCATGGGACACTGCTCCGAAAGCATTACGAGGATTTACCTTGCAAGCATGGATGTGTCTGTGGTCGACAAGGCAAATTCAATGATTCTTGCATCGCTTTAGGCATCATCTGCAATTATGGTCAATATCTCAGCAATTTTGGGCTGATTTAGCATCAATCCAAAGTTAACTTTGCATGGCTCAAATTGTTTTATAGATATGACGACAAAAGATTTTATAGCACTCATGGAGTCCGGCGAAGTTATCACAGCTGGCTCTTCCGCCCATAAGAAGATGCATGAACTCAGCCAGGAGGCAATTCGCATAACCATGCAGATTAACAATGCATACCATACCCATGATGAGATTGTGGCTCTCATGTCGGAGCTTACCGGCACTGAGATTCACAGCAGTTTCGGTCTGTTCCCTCCGTTTTACACCGACTGCGGCAAGAATATCCGCATAGGCAAACGAGTGTTCATAAATGCCGGATGCAAATTTCAGGACCAGGGTGGAATAACCATTGGCGATGACGTGCTTGTCGGTCACAATTGCGTTATTGCAACACTCAACCATGTTATGGAGCCCGACCGCCGTGCTGACATGACAGCTGCTCCGGTAAAAATAGGAGACAAAGTGTGGATTGGTGCAAATGTCACAATCCTTCAGGGAGTCACGATAGGGGAGGGCGCGATAATCGCAGCAGGAGCGGTTGTCAACAAGGATGTGCCGCCGCGCACTGTTGTCGGCGGAATCCCGGCAAAAGTTATAAAGGCTATAGAATGACAAAACTTTAAAACAATAATAAAAATGTTAGGAAATTTCGTTTATGCCAATCCCACGAAATTGTATTTCGGAGATGAGGCTCAAAAAAATCTCACCGAAGCTCTCAAAGGCTTCGGAAAAAAAGTGCTGCTGACCTATGGCGGCGGTTCAATCAAGCGTAATGGCGTGTACGACGATGTCATTGCCGCTTTAAATGCCGCCGGCAAGGAGATTGTCGAGCTTCCCGGAGTGATGTCAAACCCGACAGTTGACAAACTGAACGAAGGGCGCAAGGTAGCGCGTGAAAACAATGTCGATTTCATTCTTGCAGTTGGCGGAGGTTCAACCATCGACTACTCAAAAGCTGTAAGCGTGTCCGCATGGTATGACGGCGATGCTTGGGAACGCTTCTGGGTCAAGCAGGATGACCCGAAGCCCGGGGAAAGGATTATTCCGGTGGGAGCGGTCCTCACAATGGCTGGTACCGGGTCGGAAATGAACGGTGGCTCTGTAATTACAAACCATGCCGCAAATTTGAAAATCGGCAAAGTGTTCGGTGAAGAAGTTATGCCAAAATTTGCTGTCCTCAATCCGCGGTACACATTCTCGCTCCCGCAGAGGCAGATGGTAGCGGGCATCTTCGACACCATGAGCCACATCATGGAGCAATATTTCTCAGGCGATGATGACAGCACTTCAGATTACCTTGCGGAAGGTCTCATGCGCTCTGTTATTGAATCAAGCCGCGTTGCCGTTAAAGACCCTGAGAACTACGAGGCGCGCTCAAACCTCATGTGGTCCTCAACATGGGCGCTCAACACCCTTATCGGTGAAGGCAAGGTACAGGACTGGATGGTACACATGATTGGTCACGCTATCGGAGCAAACACCAATGCAACGCATGGCATGACTCTTTCCGGCATTTCGGTTGCATACTACCGTTTTGTGATGAAGTACGGCATCAAGCGTTTTGCCCGCTTCGCACATGTGGTATGGGGAATCCCCGCAGAAGGCAAGACTGACGAGCAACTTGCATCAGAGGGCATTGATGCACTTGCCGCTTGGATCAAGGAGATTGGCGCTGCCTCAGAAATAACATCGCTTGGCGTAACTCCCGATATGCTTGAGGCTATCGCAGACGCAACAATCATTTTTGATGCCGGTTATCACAAGCTTACCCGCGATGAGGTAATAACAATCCTCCGCAACAGCCTGTAACTACAGCTGTTAACGACAATGCTCCCTGTCCGCTTCAATGCGTGCAGGGAGTTTTGTTATGTTAAAATGGTTGATGTGTCAACTATTTTAGGGCTGGTTTGTTTATTAGATACTATGATGAATAAAAGCAAAATATATCAGATGCCCAATTTGGGCTGCCGCTTTGGAACCGCCTTCCAGGTGCTATATGGTGAACTCGCCGAAGCGTTGGCAAATGCAGGTCTCGACCTGTCTGTCCCTGAATATATACTCCTGCGTGCGCTGTACAGCACTGACGGAATGCAGCAATGCGAGATTGCAGAACTTATAGGCAAGGACAAGGCTTCTATAAGCCGGTGCGTGACCGCGATGCAGAAAAAAGGGTTGGTGAGAACAGAGCCGGTGAGCCGCAAATGTGTAAAAGTGTTTGTCGCTGAAGAGGGGAGGGCAATTGAGCCAGCGGTAATAGCCGTGGCAAAAGAGCGGCATAAGGCTCTTACCGGAATGCTTACTGATGAGGAGCTTTCAATTCTCATGGAAATATTAGACAAAATAATCAATAAACAATAAAAGGATAAAATCATGGATAAAAATGTAATGACATTAACAATCTGGTCTGACTTCGCGTGTCCCTACTGCTATATCGGTGAAACTCGTTTGCAACATGCAATTGCAGAACTCGGCTTGCAGGACAAGGTGCGGATTGATTACCGCGCTTTTGAACTTGATCCGACTGCACCCAAGGATGTTACCACCACCACACCTGAGCGTTTTGCAATGAAGTACCGCCTGTCCATTCCAGAAGCCGAAGCGCAGATTGAGCACATTTCAGAGCTTGGCAGGGAGATTGGAATCGATTTCAGGTATAAGACTACAAGGTACTCAAATACGCGCGACGCCCATCGCCTGATGAAACTTGCAGAAGCGAAATACGGCAAGGAAACTGTGGAGAAGCTCAACGAGGCTCTGTTTGCCGCTTATTTTACTGAAAACCTCGTGCTTTCCGACCATAAAGTTCTCCTTGATAAGGCAATGTCTGTGGGCATGGATGAGAAGGAAGTGAAAGATGTGCTTGAATCAGATATGTATGATGATGAAGTACGCTTTGACGAGCGTGATGCCGCAATGCGGGGTGTCCATGGAGTGCCATACTTGCTCTTTAACGGTGGGTTTGCTGTTCCGGGCGCAATGTCAACCGAGGGCTTCAAATCAGTACTTGAGCGTGAGTTGAAAAAGCAGCGTGAAAGCCAGCCCGCTCAGAGTGGCGAGCGTCCGCATGCATGTGGACCGGACGGATGTGTGCTTCTTTAATAAAAAACATCAATTAAAGCATAGCAAATATGATAAGGGAATTGACTGTTCAAGGCGTCTTTGCCGAAAACTGCTATTTTTATATCGATGACCATTCCAAAAGCGGGTATATAATTGATCCGGGCGCACAAGCTGGTCTTATTTACGATGCAGTAGTGAGAAACGGTTGGCATATTGAAAAAATCCTTCTCACCCACGGTCATTTCGACCATTTTGGCGCGGCTGAAATTCTTCGCGAGAAATTTGCCGCACCTATTTATATATATCCGGCAGATGCGCGCTATCTCACTGACACCCGGCTTAACCTGAGCGCAAACTCAGGCGCACCGATAACAGTGCCCCACTATGAGGAACTTTATGATGGCGAAATAATACGTTTGAAGGCAAATTCAAGCTTCACTCTCAAAGTGATCCATACCCCCGGGCATACCCCCGGCTCTGTCACATTTTATTCACAGGCGGACAGTGCCGCATTTGTTGGAGATACCCTTTACGAGCATGGTGCCGGACTGACGAATTTCCCCGGAGGAAACCGTGCCGAGTTGGAAGAATCTATCGTAAGCAAGATTCTTTCTTTGCCGGATGATACTATTCTTCTGTCCGGTCACTCCTCGCCGATTACCGTTGCCGAAGAACGGCGTTTGCTTTTGTGATTTTAAAGCAGTTCCCTTAGAATCTGGGCGTTATTATGAATGGTGTCGTGGGAAGAGTACAGCAATGTTACTTTATTTTTATTCTCGACAATTTCTTTAAAAGCCTCCAAAGCCGGACTATGCAATAATTCTTTTTTGTATTCCTGCTCAAATTCGCTCCAATTTGCCTGCGGGTTGGAGTGGAACCACTCCCTCAGCTCTGTTGAGGGAGCGATATCTTTGTCCCATAAGTCAAAATGGAATGTCTCATGGGACAATCCGCGTGGCCATAACCGGTCGACATATACTCTGAAACCGTCATTGGAATCCATTGGTTCGTAAGCTCTCTTAACTGAAATAGTCTGTGCCATATTAATAGTTGTGTTATATTATTGTGTGTATTAAATAAATCTTATTAAACTTCTCATCACTTACTTATAACGCTTGAGGCTTCAAAAAGTATCGGCAATCCAAATTAGAAACTTCAAAATAGTCCTACAGTATAGAAAAACTATTGTACAGGATCCCCGAGGTAGTAAAAATGATACCGTTGGAATATGAAAATACATTTTCATGTTAAATTTAGATTGCGGTACCTGGAGTTATTATTAATTTTGTGTTTAATATCAAAGTATTGTAATCAACCAGCAAAACAAGTGATATGGAATCGCAAAAGATAAACAGAATAAAAAATATCTTTAGTTGAGAACGGTAAAACTTGTAAATGATTAGCCAAACAAGTAGGTAAAAACCAAGCAACCGTTTACCGATGGTGTTCCAACAAAATGCAACCATCCCTTGATACGCTGGAAGGATTTCTGAATTACTCGATATTGAGGTTAAGGATTTAATTGTGAGCAATAGAGCATAAATATGCAGCCAGATAAGATTGACGAAGTATCAGATACAGCTCTTGACGCACTCTATAACAGTGCGTCCTCTGTCATTGAACAAGCTCGTGAAACTGCTTATCGGCAGATTAACGAAGCGTTAGTTAGAAGGAACTGGGAGCTCGGCAAACTTATAGCGGAAGAAGAACTAAGTGGTCAGGATAGAGCTACTTACGGAGCTACAATTATAAAAGACCTCTCCAAACGCCTTACGGCTAATTATGGAAAAGGGTTTACTAAGACCAACCTCTATAGTTATACTCAATTCTACAAACTCTATCCAGAAATTTTCCACTCATTGAGTGGAAAATCTTCCAGCCTGTTATCTTGGACACACTACCGTACACTGATTCAGGAGCTTAACAATGATGCACGTGCTTGGTACGAGCAAGAAGCGTTACTCCAAAACTGGAGTGTACGCACACTCCAACGTAATATAAGTTCGCAATACTTTTACCGGATTGTTGCCTCACAGCGTAAAGACCTTGTGGAGAAAGAGATGCTCGAGCTGACGGCACCGCTCCAAAATCCTGACCCAACGGAATTTATAAAAAATCCGGTTATAGGAGAATTTTTAGGCTTTACTTCGGATTCTTCTTTCAGAGAATCGGAACTTGAACAGGCGCTCATTGATAATCTTGAAAAATTCCTCCTCGAGCTTGGCAAAGGCTTTGCTTTCGTGGCGCGTCAACAACATATCCACACAGAAAAAGAAGACTACTTCATAGACTTGGTATTCTACAACATATTCCTGAAATGCTACGTTTTGATTGACCTCAAGACATCAAAGATTCGACATCAGGATATAGGGCAAATGGATATGTATGTGCGGATGTACGATGAACTGAAGCGCATTGAGGGAGACAATCCAACCATCGGCATTGTGCTATGCGAAGACACCGATGAAGATATAGCACGTTACTCAATCCTTCACGACAACGACCATCTGTTTGCGTCAAAATATATGCTTTATATGCCGACACCAGAACAGTTGCGAGCCGAAATCGAACGTCAAAAGGCAATCTATTTCCTTAAAGAAAAATCACGTGGTAGTGAATAAGGAATATATTCAGAACCGAACATTCAATCAATAAATCCACTTGACGGTATTCCGACAATACCCTCAATTTCAGCTCCGTTGGCGACTTGCCTGACCTCAACTCTCATGCAAGATTCTTTGCAAGCAAAACACAATATATAAAAAAACTTGAGTATTATTGGGTAACTGGGCGTGATATGTTGCGTCTTAATAAGGGCGCCAAATGGGGTAGCGATTTCCTTGACTCTCTAAATCTTGGCTTTAGAACTGAATTCCTACGTCTATGTATTAATTCATAGTGGTTAAGTTGCCGAGGCACTTCCGTCAAATTACGGTTGGGAGGTGGTTAAGGGCGGTAATTTTTTGGTAAACAGGTTGTGCGAGCCACCTAAACACAAGTTAGGCTGTAACCTCCTTTTATCGGAGCGTTACAGCCTAACAGGTTATTTAGTCAGTATGGTACTGAATCGGACTTTTAGTCTTCGATAGCAGCCTGCGCCGCGCTTACGCGTGCGATGGGCACACGGTAGGGTGAGCAGCTCACATAGTTCATGCCGAGTTTTGCGCAGAACTTAACTGATGAGGGTTCACCGCCATGTTCACCGCAAATACCTACCTTGAGGTCGGGGTTAGTTGCACGTCCTTTCTCAACACCCATCTTCACGAGCTGACCAACGCCTTCCTGGTCGAGAACTTCAAAGGGATCGGTCTTGATGATGCCGTGTTCCTTATAGAATTTGAGGAATTTGGGCGCGTCGTCACGGCTGAAGCCGAAGGTCATCTGGGTGAGGTCGTTTGTGCCGAATGAGAAGAATTCAGCAACTTCTGCAATCTGGTTTGCAACGAGTGCCGCACGGGGAACCTCAATCATTGTACCTACCTTGTAAAGGATGGTCTGACCTTTTTCCTGGAATACTTTAGCAGCTGTGAGGTGGATAACGTCAGCCTGGTTCTGGATTTCCTTGAGTGAACCTACAAGGGGAATCATGATTTCGGGATGAACGTCAATGCCGCGTGCTTTTACTGCAAGTGCAGCTTCGATGATAGCACGGGTCTGCATTTCGGTGATTTCGGGATATGTGATACCGAGACGGCAACCACGGTGACCGAGCATGGGGTTGAATTCTTCGAGTGAGTCAACTTTAGCTTTGACTTCTTCGAGTGAAATGCCCATTTCTTCAGCCATCACTTTCTGTGTAGCGGTCTGGTGAGGTACAAATTCGTGCAACGGGGGATCGAGGAGGCGGATAGTCACTCCGAATCCGTCCATCGCTTCAAAGATTCCTTCAAAGTCACCGCGCTGCATGGGAAGAAGTTTTGCAAGAGCTGCGCGACGTCCTTCAACGTCAGATGCGAGAATCATTTCGCGTACAGCTTTGATGCGGTCACCTTCAAAGAACATGTGCTCTGTGCGGCAGAGACCGATGCCCTGTGCGCCGAGTTCGCGTGCTTTCTTAGCATCACGGGGTGAATCAGCGTTGGTGCGAACAAGTGTTTTAGTGTATTTTGAAGCGAGGTTCATGATTGCGCCAAAGTCGCCGTCAAGTTTCGGGTCAACAGTGGGCACCTGTCCGTCGTAAACGTCGCCGGTTGAGCCGTTGAGTGAGATCCAGTCACCTTCTTTGTAGACTTTGCCGCCCATTTCAACTGTCTTAGCCTTGTAGTCAACCTTGATTTCGCCTGCGCCGGATACACAGCATTTGCCCATGCCGCGAGCAACCACTGCTGCATGGCTGGTCATACCGCCGCGGACAGTAAGAATACCCTGAGAAGCCTTCATACCCTCAATATCCTCCGGTGAAGTCTCAAGTCTCACTAATACGACCTTCTCGCCTCTTGAATTCCATGTCTTTGCATCTTCTGCGGTAAATACGATCTTGCCGCAGGCAGCGCCCGGCGAAGCAGCCAGAGCAGTTGCGATCGGCGTTGCTTCTTTTAATGCTTTCTGGTCAAACTGCGGGTGAAGCAGCGTATCCAAGTTTCTCGGCTCGATCATCAACACTGCCTTCTCCGGTGTGATCATGCCTTCATCTACAAGATCGCAGGCAATCTTAAGGGCAGCCTGCGCTGTTCTCTTACCATTACGTGTCTGCAGCATATAAAGCTTCTTGTCCTCAATTGTAAACTCCATGTCCTGCATGTCACGGTAATGATCTTCCAGCTTATTACAAATATCAACAAACTGCTGATATACTTCCGGCATCACTTCTTTGAGCTGGTCGATCTTCTGCGGTGTACGCACGCCTGCAACAACATCCTCGCCCTGTGCGTTCATTAAGAATTCACCCATCAGATGCTTCTCTCCGGTTGCGGGATCACGTGTAAATGCTACACCGGTACCGGATGTCTCGCCCATATTTCCAAATGCCATCATCTGTACATTAACAGCGGTTCCCCAGGAATACGGGATATCATTGTCGCGGCGATATACATTGGCCCTGGGGTTGTCCCACGAACGGAATACCGCTTTGATCGCCTCCATCAACTGTTCCTTCGGATCGGTAGGGAAATCACTTCCGATCTTCTCTTTATATTCAGCCTTAAACTGATTTGCCAGTTCTTTCAGATCATCAGCTGTCAGTTCAACGTCCTGCGTAACGCCCTTTTTCTCTTTCATCTGATCGATCAGTTCTTCAAAATACTTCTTTCCAACTTCCATTACAACATCGGAGAACATCTGGATAAATCTACGGTAGCAGTCCCATGCCCAGCGTGGATTGCCGGACTTTGCAGAAAGAACCTCTACAACTTCTTCATTTAAACCTAAGTTTAAAATTGTATCCATCATACCCGGCATAGATGCCCTTGCGCCGGAACGAACAGACACCAGCAATGGATTCTCCTTATCGCCAAACTTCTTTCCTGTAATCTCTTCCATCTTTACGATGTATTCCATGATCTGCTGCTGGATCTCATCGTTGATCTTTCTTCCGTCCTCGTAATACTGTGTACAAGCCTCTGTCGTAATCGTGAAGCCCTGAGGAACCGGAAGTCCAAGATTGGTCATTTCCGCAAGATTAGCGCCCTTGCCGCCGAGCAGCTCACGCATCTTTGCATCGCCTTCGCTAAATAAATAAACCCATTTTTTTGCCATGCTCTTGTCTCCCTCTATCCATTTAATTGTCGTACAAGCCGACATTAGTATAATTTTACCACAATATTTTATAAAATGCACTAGTAGTTGGAAAATTTTTACATAAATCTTTTCATCTGTTTTTCAATGAAATACTGCCGGACAATATCGCTTATCCGGCAGTTTTAAAATCTGGATATTCAGAACAAATTAAATGAAACATTCCACTGCAAATCCTTGCGCATCCACGGTTCTAAGGAAGCAACGATGAAATCAGTTTTTCTTTAGAAATCGAATTTATCTGCAAAGTAAGCATCCAGTTCATCGATCTTAACTCTGATCTGTTCCATGGAATCACGGAATCTGACCGTCACGCATCCATCCGTTTCCGAATCAAAATCATAGGTCACGCAGAACGGCGTACCGATTTCATCCTGACGGCGGTATCTCTTACCGATGGCGCCCCTGTCGTCAAACTCGCAGTTATACTTTTTACAAAGTGAAGTGTAGATCTTTTCCGCGCCCTCATTTAACTTCTTAGAAAGCGGAAGCACACCGATCTTTACCGGAGCCAGCGCCGGATGGAACCGAAGCACAGTCCTCATATCACCCTCTCCAAGCTCCTCCTCGTCGTATGCTGCGCAGAGAAACGCCAATACAACTCTGTCCGCACCCAAAGACGGCTCAATAACATACGGAATATATTTTTCATTCTTTGTCTCATCAAAATAACTCATATCCTGCTTGGAGACATTCTGATGCTGCGTCAAGTCATAATCGGTACGGTCTGCGATCCCCCACAGCTCGCCCCAGCCAAACGGAAACTTGAACTCGATATCCGTTGTTCCTTTAGAGTAAAAGCACAGCTCCTCCGGTGAATGATCCCTTGCGCGCATTTCCTCATCCTTCATGCCAAGCGCTTTCAGCCAGTCGATACAGAACTGTCTCCAATACTGAAACCACTCAAGGTCTGTTCCCGGCTCGCAGAAGAATTCCAGCTCCATCTGCTCAAACTCCCTGGTACGGAATGTAAAATTGCCCGGCGTCACTTCATTACGGAAAGATTTGCCGATCTGTCCGATTCCAAACGGAATCTTCTTTCTGGATGTCCTCTGTACATTCTTAAAATTAACAAAGATACCCTGCGCTGTCTCCGGACGCAGATATACGGTACTCTTCGCGTCCTCGGTCACGCCCTGGAACGTCTTAAACATCAGGTTAAACTGTCGGATATCCGTAAAATTGTGCTTTCCGCAGGTCGGGCACGGGATACTCTTTTCCTTAATGTAGTCCATCATCTCTTCCGGCGACCACGCGTCCACAGCCGTCTCCAAGGTAATGCCGTTCTCCTTTGCAAAATCCTCAATGACATTATCCGCGCGGAATCTCTCATGACATTCCCGGCAGTCCATCAACGGATCTGAAAATCCGCCCAGATGACCGGATGCCACCCATGTCTGCGGATTCATTAAGATCGCACAATCTACTCCCACATTATACGGATTCTCCTGTACAAATTTCTGCCACCATGCTTTCTTAACATTATTCTTAAGTTCCACGCCAAGATTGCCGTAATCCCACGTATTAGCCAATCCCCCGTAAATCTCGGAACCCGGATACACAAATCCTCTTCCCTTTGCCAACGCCACGATCTTCTCCATGGTTTTTTCCATTGTTTTCTCTCCTCTTTCCCTTATTTTTTATGTAGATAATTGCAAAACATTTACTTTATGTTTTTTCGTTCCACAATCTTGTTCATGAGGTTTACATAACTNNAAGTTTGAAAATATATGTTCCAAAAATGATTTCATTTATGATGTTTTTGGAACATATATTTTCAGGCGAAGAGTTATGTAAGCCGGACATAACTCTTTCGCAATTACCTTTATTTATATATGATAAAATAATTTCCCGCTGTATCCGCGCTGACCGTCCGACTGTCCAGCAGCGTCATCCCCGTGGAATAATATAAGATCTTCGACGGACATCTGACGCAGAGATCCCCGGTCACTACGATCACTTTGGAATTCCCCATATTCATAAGATCCGCCCTTGCGATGGTCTGCCCGTCTTTTCCTGCGGTATTTAACGTGCGTTCAAAATTATATCCTCTATCATATGCCCCCTGTAAATCACCTATAAATACTTCCTCCGGCATATAGCCGTTATATGCATCAAAATTTTGGAACGCAAGATTCAGGCGTATGGTTCCGTTTTCCATGGAAGCTTCCCCCACAGTCACCGCAGTGCTTCCGAGCTCCGTATTATAGTTTGCAACATCCTCCGCCACAAACTGCTTCAACTCCTCCATCTGATAATAATCCGCCGTAAAATTCTCGATAATAAATGCGCTTATGGTATTATCTTCAGAAACTTCAATCCCGCTTTTTGTAAATTCCGCCTGATCGGATTCACATCCCGCCAATCCCATCATGCATACCAGCATCACCGCCAAAATCCAATGTTTCTTTTTCCCACTCATATAGCTATCTCCTGATCATTTATCTTACTATTACTATTCTATAATGTTTTTGTCTATTTAAACATAATAATATGGACGCACATCCGCTTTTGATTCATGATCGCAGCCTCTCTTATACATTATACTTTTCAGTCAATAATTGCAAGCATTTCCTCACTTTTAAATCCATGATTCCAGCGAAGCGCTTTTTCTTCCCTGCTTATCGTAACAAGCTCCTTTAAAATTTCTTCCTTTACGGAAAATTGAAACAGCTCCTCCACCCTATGTCTCACTATGTAATCCACTGCATATAGCGTACCCGGCCGGTATTTATTCTCATCCAGCATCTGGTTAAATTCCCCCATCAGCGCCATCGTCTTGATCTCAAAGATCACCCGTACCAGACGGTTATCATAGGCATCATGCAGTACGGCGCGCAAGGATTGATATAATAGCTTCAGCATTTCCCTTTCATCATTGTTTTCTCTGGTCTGATAATCCATGACCTCCAGAAAATACATACCGTACATGGCTTCGTTAAGCTGATCACGAAATCCCTCAAAATAATTGCTGATCGCCGCATCGGTGATTGTATAGGAATTCTTTCCCGGATACAGCTTAAATTCTCCAAAGGCAAATAGATCCGTCGATGCCGAAAGCCGGTTCCCCTGCCTTCTCGCCCCTCTGGCAAATGCAGAAATCTTCCCACGGTCTTTTGTAAGCAATACGACACGTCTGTCATATTCCCCCATAGGCTCTGCCTTCAGCACCATCCCCATTGTCGTGATAAACTCCTGCATGCCCTTTCACCTGTTCATCCGTATCTTCCGACGACGAAGCCTTTACTTCATATCCGGCATATCTAAGATAATCTTCCACTTTTCCGCTTTTCACAAAATCATTCCAATAAGCATCCCTGTCCATGCCCAAAGCCCATCCTCCTCTTACTTTTACCTGAGCAGACAGGCTGCGTTTGTCCGGCTGCCTTTCTGCTATATAGATAGGATTTGGAATTGCAGTAAATATATACTGGTAGATAATTCCTTATGAAAGATCTTCCTCCTTACGATAGCTGAAATTCTTAATGTAAAGTTCGCTGTCGCGCCAGTCTTTCCTGACCTTGACCCACAGTTTCAGATTCACCTTCGCCTCCAGCATATCTTCTATTTCCGGTCTTGCAAGGCTGCCGATCTTTTTAAGCATCGCGCCGCCTTTCCCGATGATGATGCCTTTATGGCTGTCCCGTTCGCAGATTATGGTCGCTTCAATATCATAAATTCCTTTTCCGCCTTTGCGGTATTCCATCTTTTCAATGACCACTGCGATCCCATGCGGGATCTCTTTTTCAAGATTCCGCAACGCCTTCTCCCTTATAAGCTCTGCAGCGATCTGCCGCATCGGCTGGTCTGTCACCGTATCTTCATCAAAGAAATACGGTCCTTCCGGAAGATATCCATACAGGGTATCCAGGAGATCCTGTGTATTTTCACCGGTAAGCGCCGCCAGCGGTATGATCTCCGCAAAATCATATACCCTGCGGTAAGCGTCTATATACTTCAGCAGCTCCGGCTTCTTCACTGTATCGATCTTATTGATGACTAAGATCACCGGTATCTTAATGTTTTTTAACTGTGTCAGGATATGCTGTTCCCCTTCCCCGATCTCGCCGTAGGGCTCCACCAGCCACAAGATCACATCAACATCCCGCATTGACTGACGCGCAATATTCATCATATAATCGCCCAGCCTGTTCTTTGCCTTATGGATGCCGGGAGTATCTACAAACACGATCTGTCCGCGTTCCTCTGTATAGACCGTCTGGATACGGTTTCTTGTCGTCTGCGGACGCGGCGACGTAATGGCAATCTTCTGTCCGATCAGCCGGTTCATTAATGTTGACTTTCCTACATTTGGTCTGCCAATCAACGCAACAAACCCGGATTTCATCTGTTCCTGCAAGTCTCTGACCTCTCCTCCCCTTAACGGTATTTAATGTAAGCCGCCGCAAATGCCTAGTGGATCAGCGGCACAACATTCATGAACAGATCTTTCTGTTCCTTGATCTTCTCCTCATTACCAACGACGCAGAGATTATCATCTGACAAAAATGCGGCGATATAGTCTCCGAGTTTTCTGATATCCGCTTCGGAAGCCGCGAGGATCTCATCCCGCTCCTTCTGCAGCTCCTCATAGGAAAGGTTGCTCAGATATGCGTACATGGAGCGGCTGCCCCTTGCCCGGGGCGTCAGCGGGATATCCAGTTCACTGACCGTACCGATGATATATTTTGTCATCACTTCCTCATCCGCCTCAAATCCGCGCACAAATTCCGCAGCTTTTTCATAAACGTCGATGGTATGCTCTAAATTGGGGTCGCGGTATGACACAAAATACGACTCCCCATTACGCCCATAACTGCTCATACAGCCATACGCTCCGCCCTTCACGCGCACCTCACTCCAAAGATATTCGTAGCCAAGAATTGTCTTTAACAGCCTGAGTGTACCAACATAGTCAAGACCATGTTTCCGGTAATTTCCTGCGCGGCAGACATACTGCACCTGTGCGGATGTGGTCAGTCCTTCATTCTTCTTCTCCACTGCCGGCGTATCATGGGTTTCAGGGAGCGCTTCCTCCGAAAGCTTCTGCAACAGCGGGCTGATTTTTCCATGCAACAGCTCTTTTGCTTCCGCTGTACCGGTTAAGTCGATCATTAGATTATCTTTACGGAAAATATATTTCATCGCAGCTTTCAGATTGTTGATGATCTCTTCTTTCTGCTGTTCAAATCCCGCTTCCGCCTTCTCAATAAACTGATAAAAACCAAGTCCTGAAATATTGTCGCTCATATTTCCATATGCAGAAGCATAAGACAGCGCCCGTCCTGCCGCCACCGCATGCCCAGCGGAAATGAACTTTGCCTGCATCCTTGACTTCGTCTCGCTGATGATCTCCTTAAGCCGCTTTTCATCCTCTATCACGGAAGTAAATAAGATCTCATCCGCCAGCGCCAGTCCCGCATTGATATTGGAATACATAACGCTTATCTTCATTTCATAATATGCGGCAATTTCTTCAATATCCCCATTTTTTGCCATCTGATGAACGACAGAATACAAATTGCCCGTCTGTTTATTGATCTCATAGCCTAACTGTTCATAGGAATAGGCTGCCGTATCCACATATCCAAGCACAACCTTTAATAATCCAATATAAGGATACAGACCCGCCGGAAGCTTATTCAGATCAAACAAAAGACCGATATAGGCGATCCCGTTTGTTTCGATATTATGAAAAAGCGTCCTGACGCCGTCTATCTCGGTCAGTTCATTGGTAAGCGGTTCTGCTTTCTTCGTAATGTCGTCCCGTTTCAGTCGCGGAATACAACGCAGCGTCTCCCTGCTGTCCGGCGTTCCCTGATACTGCTTCAACGCCTTGGCATTTTCTATGATCTCTGTTATCTCTTTTTCCGAAAGTGAAGCCTTATAGGCGGCAAGCTTCTTTGCCAGCTCCGCATCCTTCTTTGCCGTAAGACCTTTTTTCGGTACGACAGTAAGGATCGTCTTATGCGGATTTTTAATCAGGTATTTCTCTACCAATGCTTCAAAATATCCTGTATCGATCTTCTCCCTGAGCGCCGCAAATGTCCCATTTGCCTCAATATGAAGGAACGGCTCGCGATCCTCATAAAGCCAGCTGTCAAGGATCCCCAGACCATACATCAGCCCCTTGGGATGCGTACCGTAATCGGCTTCCCTGTGGCGGAATTCCAGAGAATTTAATCCCGCAAGGAGCGCATTCTTATCAAATCCAGCCTTTACGATCTTTGCAAACTGCTCCTCAATGATGGCAATAAACTCCGCCTCATCTTCCGCATTGGCATTTTTCGCTATGATACTATAATACGGCTGATAAATACCATTCTCATATACACTGTAAACATCCGTACCGATCCCGGCATCGATCAGCGCCTGCTTTACCGGAGTGCCCGGCGCGCCTGCCGCCGCATAATCAATCACCTGAAACGCTTGATACAGCTCCCTGTCCAATACGTCCCCCACCATGACGTTATACGAAAGATACGTATTGTCTTTCTCATTTTCTTCCTCGGAGATCGGAAATTCTTTCTTCAGCATCAGCCGCTCTTCAAAGGGCTTCTGTTTTCCCGGAAAGGAATCGACACTGATGGCGTCATATGCGCCCAGATACTCCTCATCCAGCCAGCGAAGGCGTTCTTCCATATCGGCGTCACCATAAAGATAAATATAAGAATTGGACGGATGGTAATACTGCCTGTGGAAATCCAGAAATTCCTCATACGTCAGATCCGGAATATTCTCCGGTGCGCCGCCGGATTCCACGCCGTAGGCGGTATCGGGATAAAGCGAATTAAAGATCTCACGATCCAGGACATCATCCGGCGAAGAAAATGCGCCTTTCATTTCATTATAGACAACGCCGTTGATAGTCAGCGGCGCATCCGCATCTTCCATTTCATAGTGCCAGCCTTCCTGCCGGAAAATCTTCTCCTCCTTATAGATATTCGGATACAGAACCGCATCCATATATACATGCATCAGATTCTTAAAATCCTGATCGTTGCAGCTTGCCACCGGATAGACAGTTTTATCGGGATAAGTCATTGCGTTTAAAAAGGTATTCAGCGAACCCTTTGCCAGCTCCACAAATGGATCCTTTGCCGGAAATCGCTTTGATCCGCATAGCACGGAATGCTCTAAGATATGGGCAACGCCTGTGCTGTCCTTGGGCGGCGTCCGAAATCCGATATAGAATACTTTATTATTGTCATCATTTTCGCAGACAACAATGCGTGCGCCTGATTTCTTATGTTTCAAAAGATACCCCATCGAATTGATATCTTCGATCCTTCTCTTTTCAATCACCTCGTAAGTAGTTAGATCTGTAATGCTCATACTGTCCTCCTCTACAACCCATTTTACAAAAATTTAGTCCGGCTTACATAACTCTTTGTTTGTGCATCTATGTTTCAAANNNTTTGAAACATAGATGCACAAACTTCGAGTTATGCAAACCTCCTCTAAGCTCACTCAGATATGAAATGCCATCACCGCCAGATTGGAAAAGGTAATTTCCTGTATCATACAGCCTTCCTCCCACGTACCGGCAACCTTGATAAATTCCTCCAGCTTTGCCTTTTTCTCCTGATATCCGCCTTTTTCACGCGGTTCAAAATATTTGACCTTCATCTTGATATTATCATAGATCCGGTAACACGGATCCTCTTTTGTCAGGGAAAGCACATGCCTGCCGATCTCTATAGACGTGTCCGTTACGTGTGGCAGTATATAGCGTTCCACAATCGACTGCAGTTTAAACGGCACACGCTGGCTTTCCATGATCTCCTGATAAGAATATCTTGCGCCTAGCGTAATACTGGAAAAATCCTGCAGCACATATTTAAAATCATTTTCATTCATATCCTTGCCGCCATTCATGATATTTTTTCACATACTAGTAATTTTATTTTTCAATCTGCCGCCTATTGTGGAAGCTCAATATAATCCGCACACTCTTTTGCAATCTTAGCCGCCTGCAGGATCTCCTCTTTGGAGATGCCGCTCTCTCCTGCCAGCTCCTCTACCGTAACTTTCCGAAGCATATCCTCCGCCATCTGCCTTGCCTTATCCAGCACTTTTGCAGTATCGGCCAAAACCTGTTCCATCATCTGTTCCTCATCATTTTCGATGCCGACATACGCCTCCATGGCGTTCATGATCAGCTTCCCAATCAGCGCGTCCGCGTCCTCCGGCGTCTCTACACATTCCAGATTACCGACAGCCGCCGTCAGCGCAACATTACCCTCGCCGATCAGATCTTCCATCTCCACGCCCTGTCCCGCATACAGCTTGGCAATATCCAAAACCATTGGAAGGTAAGCATTGATCACCTTTTCTTTGGCGATCCGATCTCCGCGCAAGGCATCCCTTAGAAGAAGCGTCTTCATTGATTCGTCAACTCTGACAATATCCTCAAGCTCCTCAAGATAAAATTTAAGATACCCCTCCACCGGAGCGTCCTCCCCAGAATCAATCGGTTCATTGATCCCGATGCCGCTCTGCTTTAAAAACTCAAAGACAAGCGGCTTCTGTTCCCCGGTGATCTCCGGCAGGCACTCGCTGATCTGTAGCTCCGATACAAAACCGCCCTGCAGGGAAGCGAGATCTTTGATTTCATTCAGCGCTTTTTTAAATTGTTTTTCATCCATGAAGCTTCTTCCCTTTCCAATCACATGCGTCTCTTATGCTGATGCGTAAACAGATGCTCCTGACAGTACTCATAATTGCCTTCGCACTTGGAGCAAAAGCGGAATTCCATATCGGGATATTCTTCCAATGTCCTGCCACAGACAGCACATTTATGCTTTGCGATCTTGGGAGGTGTTGCACTTTTCACCTTCCGCTTATATTCCGCCTGACGCTTACGCTGCGCCATGCTCATACGTGTCCCTTTTCTGGTTGCAATGAAAAACAGGATAAAGTTCAGCAGCGATGCACCGACGACAAAGAAACCGGGAATCTCCATTTGATATGCCTGTACCGCAAGGAGGATCGCATAAATGATCGCAAGCACCTTTACCTTGATCGGCAGGACAAACATGAGAAGTATCTGCATATCGGGATAGGTAGCGGCAAATCCCAGGAAAATAGACATATTTACATAAAAAGTAGAAAATGCCAGAGAATCCAGCGCATATTTGGATCCCATACCGTAAATCCATGGGAACTCACCATATATAAGGTTATATGTCGCATTCTGCGAAGCCAATTCCTCTGCCTGAAATAAGACCTCATATCCATACAGCCCAAACGCCCCGATGATCGTAAAGATGATGCCGGAGAAAATATAGTAATTAAAGTAAAATCTTCCCCATGTCCGCTCCAGCGTCATTCCGATGGAATAATAAAAATACAGCGCGATCAACGTCCAGAAATCAAACGAACTGGGCGGGATCAGAAGCCAGCTCACCAGACGCCATACCTGTCCATGCAGGATCGCATAGGGATTCAGCGACAGCACCAGACAGATCTCAGGATTGATCAGCTCCATCAGATACCCGATGGCATAGCAGATGACCATGTATAAGGGAAGGTTTGGAATGGCATATTTCCCGATCTTCCTGTCAAGATAATTGATAAGTCTGTTCATATGTTTTTCTCCAAAATGTTTTAAGTTTCCAAATATTGTTTTCTGTCAATTCAATAGAATATCCATACATTTCCATATTTTATCATCCCCGCCCCGAAAAGTAAACATAAGTCTTTGCTTTGTAATATGTTTTTTGTGTGTAATTACTTCTAAAATCAATTTTTTAAGAAGATTTTCGATTGCGAAATGTCGATTCTCGTCGTATAATAGGTGAGTATGCTGTAAATTAACATGATCACCTGCCACAAGCCAATGTTGGGACGGTTTTATGTCCCTTTGGGCATGAACTGCCGGCATGTATGCGGGACACAAGCAATATAATAATTTAGGAAACGCTGATTTTATCTGCACTTCCTTAGAATACCACATTGCTTCTGATTTCATAAGCAGATTTTAAAGGTTAGAAAGGTTTATTATTTATGTCAGAAACACTTTATCGTTTAGGAATAGATATCGGTTCGACCACAGTCAAGATCGCCGTGCTTGATCCGGCTAATAAGATCCTTTTTTCGGATTATGAACGTCATTTTGCCAATATCCGGGAGACACTCCATACCCTTCTGGAAAAGGCATTTCAGCAGTTGGGTAATGTGACACTGCTTCCGGTAATCACCGGTTCAGGCGGTCTTACCCTTGCAAAACATCTGGAGGTGCCGTTTGTACAGGAAGTCCTTGCGGTCAGCACCTCTCTGGAGACGCTGGCGCCAAAAACGGACGTTGCCATCGAGCTTGGCGGCGAGGACGCCAAGATCATATACTTTGAAGACGGCAATGTGGAACAGCGCATGAACGGCATCTGTGCCGGCGGTACGGGCTCCTTTATCGACCAGATGGCGTCCCTGATCCAGACAGACGCCATGGGTTTAAATGAATTTGCAAAAAATTACCAGTCTTTATATACCATTGCAGCAAGGTGCGGCGTATTCGCCAAGTCGGATATCCAGCCCTTGATCAATGACGGCGCGACAAAGGAAGATCTTGCCGCTTCGATCTTTCAGGCGGTTGTTAACCAGACCATCAGCGGTCTTGCCTGCGGCAAGCCGATCCGCGGACATGTTGCTTTTCTGGGCGGTCCGCTTCATTTTCTGTCCGAATTAAAGGCCGCTTTTGTCCGCACTTTAAAACTTGATGACGAACATATCATTGATACGGATAACTCCCATCTGTTTGCCGCCATCGGCTCCGCCTTAAACGCAAAGGCGGACGCGCCGGACAATGGCATGGTCACGATGGAGCAGATGACCAATAAATTAAATTCCGATATCCATATGGAATTTGAAGTAGAACGTATGGAGCCGCTCTTTAAAGATGAGGCGGAATATGAAGAATTTGGACGCCGTCACGATTCCCATTGCGTAGGCACCGGGGAGCTTTCGCAGTATCATGGCAACTGCTTTCTCGGCATCGATGCCGGAAGCACGACAACAAAAGCCGCGCTGATCGACGGTCAGGGAAGGCTTCTTTATTCTTTCTACAGCAATAATAACGGAAGTCCGTTAGAAACCGCGATCCGCGCCTTAAAAGAGATCTATTCGCTCCTTCCTGCCGATGCAAAGATCGTCCGTTCCTGTTCCACCGGTTATGGTGAAGCACTGATGAAGGCAGCATTTTTACTGGATGACGGACAAGTTGAGACCGTCGCCCACTATTACGCAGCTGCATTCTTTGATCCCCAGGTGGACTGTATCCTGGATATCGGCGGTCAGGATATGAAGTGTATTAAGATCAAGAATCAGACCGTTGACAGCGTTTTATTAAACGAAGCCTGCTCCTCCGGCTGCGGCTCCTTCATTGAGACCTTTGCCAAATCCCTGAATTATTCCGTTCAGGATTTTGCGAAGGCAGCGTTATTTGCAGAGCACCCCATCGATCTTGGAACCAGATGCACCGTATTTATGAATTCCAAGGTAAAGCAGGCGCAGAAAGAAGGCGCCGCCGTATCTGATATTTCTGCGGGTCTTGCCTATTCCGTTATCAAAAACGCATTGTTTAAAGTAATCAAGGTATCTGATGCCTCCGAGCTTGGAAAGCGTATCGTCGTACAGGGTGGTACGTTCTACAATGATGCCGTTCTTCGCAGCTTTGAAAAAATTGCAAACTGTGAGGCCATCCGTCCCGACATTGCCGGGATCATGGGCGCCTTCGGCGCGGCGCTGATTGCGCGGGAGAATTACCACACCGGCGATCAGACGACCATGCTTTCATTTAAGCAAATTAACGAACTGAAGTTTTCAACTTCCATGGCAAAATGCCGCGGCTGTACCAACAACTGCCGCCTGACCATCAATCAATTCTCCGGCGGCCGCCAGTATATCTCCGGCAACCGCTGTGAACGCGGACTTGGCAGACAGAAAAACGAAAACAACACGCCAAATCTTTTTGAATATAAGCTCAAAAGGATCTTTGACTATGAGCCGCTTCCCGCGGACAAAGCGGTACGCGGACGTGTCGGTATTCCGCGCGTACTGAATATGTATGAGAACTATCCGTTCTGGTTCACTTTCTTCAATGAACTGGAATATGAAGTCGTCCTCTCCCCGCTCTCGACCCATAAGATCTATGAGCTCGGCATTGAATCCATTCCCAGCGAATCGGAATGTTACCCTGCCAAGCTGGCGCATGGTCATGTACAGTGGCTGATCAACCAGAAAACGGACTTTATCTTTTATCCTGCGCTGTTTTATGAACGCAATGAGACGCCGGATGCCAATAATCATTATAACTGTCCGATCGTTACCTCTTATTCGGAAAATATCAAGAATAACATCGAGGAGATCGGCCGCGGGGAAGTCCGCTTCCGCAATCCGTTTATGTCCTTTTTAGCATAGATCTTATGGGTCGAGAG
>DLOP01000037.1:29000-31400 GCA_002478505.1 Lachnospiraceae bacterium UBA7481 | reverse complement strand
TCGATCCGGAGATCAACCATGGAATTCCTGAGCTGATCACTTCTTTTGATATTGCCGTCCTCACAGAGGATTCCATTTCCCATCTGTCAAAGCCGGAACGCCCGCTGATCGTATCCGACCAGTGGATGTACCACTCCCGCCTCTACTGTGCGGCGAGCTATGTAAAGACAAGGGACGATCTGGATCTGATCCAGCTCAATTCCTTCGGCTGCGGCTTAGACGCTGTCACCACCGATCAGGTGAGTGATATCTTAAGCGGTTCAGATAAAATTTATACATGCCTCAAGATCGACGAGGTCAATAATCTGGGTGCGGCAAAAATCCGTATCCGTTCCTTACTGGCTGCAATCGAGGTCAGGGACCGGAAATGCACCANNCACCAAACGCACCATTCGTCCCGCCAATATCGAACGCGTCCTCTTTACGGAGGAAATGCGCAAAACTTATACGATCATCTGTCCGCAGATGTCGCCGATCCATTTTGATATGCTGGAAAAGGCGTTTTCTTCCTGCGGATACAATTTTAAAGTACTGACTAACGACAACCGTCACTCTGTGGATGTAGGTTTAAAATACGTCAATAACGACGCCTGCTATCCGTCCCTGTGCGTTGTCGGACAGATCATGGAAGCGATCCTTTCCGGCGAATATGATACGGATCATTTGGCCGTCATGATGACGCAGACCGGCGGCGGATGCCGCGCAACCAACTATGTGGGCTTCATCCGCCGTGCCTTGGAAAAGGCAGGCTATCCCCATATTCCGGTGATCTCCTTAAACCTTGGGGGCATCGAGGTCAATCCCGGATTTAAGCTTGATCTGAAGCTGCTCATGCGTTTATTATATGCGGCGCTGTTCGGAGATATCTTTATGAGATGCGTTTACCGTATGCGCCCTTATGAAGTCACTCCCGGAAGCGTGGAAGAAGTACATCAGAAATGGCTTGCGGTCTGTAATGAATTTATTACTTCAAAGCATCCTTCGTTCTTCCGTTACCGGAAGATCTGCCGGGAAATGATAAGTGAATTTGACGCAATACCAATTCATGAAGACATGAAAAAGCCACGTGTCGGCATCGTGGGCGAGATTCTTGTAAAATTTGCACCCGCGGCAAATAATTATCTGGTAGAGCTTTTGGAGCATGAAGGCGCAGAAGCTGTCGTTCCCGACCTTTTGGACTTTATGTTCTACTGCTTCTATAACCAGATCTATAAGGCGGAGCATCTCGGCACCAGCAAAAAAGCGGCAAGGATGTGCAGGCTCGGCATCACCGGCATGAATTTTGTCCGTTCCGCCTCTGCCAAGGCATTAAAAAAGAGCAGGCACTTTGACCCGCCCGCAGATATTTATGATCTGGTAAAATATGCCGGAGAAATCGTGGATATCGGCAATCAGACCGGCGAGGGATGGTTTCTTACCGGTGAAATGCTGGAGCTTATCCATAACGGCACTGCCAATATTGTATGCACGCAGCCTTTTGCCTGCCTGCCAAATCACGTTGTTGGCAAGGGCGTCATTAAAGCCCTCAGAAAACGGTATCCAAAATCAAATATCGTTGCCATCGACTACGATCCCGGTGCAAGCGAAGTTAACCAGTTAAACCGGATCAAGCTGATGCTTTCAACCGCCAACAAAAACTTAGCTAAGGAATAGTTTTAAAGAAGCACTGATTTTATCAGTGCTTCCTTAGTTATCGCCGTTCTCTATGTTCCGCTTTACTTCCTCGATCTCCTGCCGTTTTTTATCCTCATCCATCTGTGCCTCCTGCATCAGACGCTCATAGATCTTGTTTGCTTCCTCAATACTCTTATCATTTTCCTCCTGAACCTGCTTCATGGCTTTTTCAAAAGGATCCTCGTCACGGCTGTTGTCCTTCAGGATCGATTCATAGATAACGGTATTGCCTTCCGAAAATACGTCATCACTATCAGCCGGAGCCGACATTTCATCCGTATTCTCCCCCTGCTGATCCGGAATTTTAAAATTTACATTCCACCATTTGATAAGATTCGCTTTTAAGTTGTTATTCCTGATTATCTCATCAAGCTTATCTTCGTTGGATTTCCTCATATTCCAAACCACTCCATACCTAATATCCGTTATTAAAACCTTTGCAATACTCTATATGCCTGTTTTCTATCCATGCCACCGCTTCATTCAGCCCTTCCTCCGTCAGCGGAAACTCCTGATATTCCTTTTTTTCTTCCTCCGTATGGTCAAAAGCAAACGGTTCCGGCCAGACACATGCCGTGATCACTTCCCTGCCGTCTTCTTCATATTTCTTCTTTTCGAGCAAAAACCTCATGCCCGTATCACTTCCGGTAAATCGTTCTTTTTTAATATAATTTAACGCAGGACGATATAAATTGTCGTGAAGATTCATATTAATCCCTCATGTCG
>DLOP01000037.1:26268-28882 GCA_002478505.1 Lachnospiraceae bacterium UBA7481 | reverse complement strand
CCATGCCTTTCCGTAACCTGCTAATTCTTGACAACGAAAAAAGTAAGCTTTTTGTTGTATGCTGCCATAGGCACAAATGTTTCAATCCAAAAACACATACTTTGCCTTGCCGGATTCCTTTGCTTTATATAGCGCCTTGTCGCTGCGCTGCATAAGATTCTCGATTTCGTGTTCCAGTCCTGTATCAATAATAGAATAAGCCGCGCCTGCACTAACCGTCATCCTGCTGAATTTTTCATCAGTATTATAATATGCATGCATCGTCTCCATCATATGACCAACTTCCTTCTGCAGCTCATCCTTTGTGATCCTCCGGCTCTGTACGACGATAAACTCATCACCGCCAAGCCTTGCAATAAAATCTTCCGGAAAACATTCCTTTAACAGTCTAGAAGTCTCTACCAGCGCTCTGTCGCCTTCCTTATGGCCATACATATCATTTACCTGCTTGAAATTATCAAGATCCAACGTAATTATCGTCATCTGTCGGCAGGATTTCTTTTCTTCCAGATAAAGGAACAGACTCCGCCGATTATTCAGTCCTGTCAGGAAATCGGTAGTTGCCGCATAAAGCGTCTGCTCCCCAAATTTCTTTTCAATCGTAATATCCCGAAAGATATCGATCTTCCCAAGTGCTTCTCCAAACACATCAATGACCGGAGCCTCACGGTACAACAACACAGTCTTATCTTCCCCTTCATTCAGTTCGATCTCTATATTTTCACCATTCTTGACCGACTTTTCCTCAAGCAGCTTCCGCTTCCAATCGGCAAATGACTGTCCTTCCCCAAGCTTCTCATTAGGAAAATATCTTAAAAACTCCGGATTGACGCTGATCACTATTCCTTTCGGATCTTCTATTACAACTGCAAAGGGAAGGCTGTTCAATACGATCGACAGCTCTTTGCTGATATTCTGCAGTTCTGTAACGTCATGGGCAAAACCGCAGGTGCCGAAGATCTCTTGATTCGCATCGATCAATGGTGATTTGTATGTTTTAAACAAGCGCATTCCGCCCTTTGTCTTCACATTCTCATCAAACAGGCAGGTCGTTCTCGCCTCCATAACAATATCTTCAGATTCCAGACAGACATAATCTCCCTGCTCATACTCTTCTTTAGGAATATCCCATATGTAGTAATGCCCCTTTTTATAGATCTGCTCCTTTGTCTTCTCCACAGCGCCGCAGAATCCATTATTCACGATCAGATGCGCACCCTTTCGGTCTTTAAACCAGATCAGATCCGGCAGACTGTCAATCAGTGTATTAAAGCAGATCTTCTGCTTACGGTTGTCTGCTACATCCTTCATAAACAAAAGCAGTTTTTTATAATAAATCGCCAGGAGATCTTTCTGATATCGTGCGCCTGGCATCACCCAGAGCATATCCGCCTTTGCCAGCTGTTCCTGTTTCACGGCACCCATCTCGTCCACAGAAAGCAGATAAACAACCAGACCTTTTTCCCTTGACATTTCCGGCAGGTCATCCGTTTTTCCGTCAATGATTACCGCAGTATCAATCATATCTTCATTCCAGACCTCATGATAATCCGCCACTGTTGTAAGCACAACTTCACTATCCTCCGGCAGATCTATCGTATGTACTATCTTTTCAATCTCGGGAGACCCGCTTTGTATAATGATTTGAAATTGATTTTGAAACATAGGGAATATCCTTTTCTTTTATAATCATCCTGTTACTTTCAAATATATTTTATCACAGGTCATGCCACGATGTCTATTTTATTCTATACTTTTCTATTGGATTACAGCCTTTTCCTATAAGTGATACGGCGTCACCTGATATACGTAATAATTGAGCCAATTACAGTATAGACAATTGCTGTGGGCGCGCCACTGAAGATACGGCTTTCTATCGGGATCGTCGTCCGGATAATAATTTACCGGCAGATGGATCGGCAGATTCTTTGCAACATCCCGCTTATATTCCTGATCCAATGTGTACCGGTCATATTCCGGATGCCCCATCATATAGATCTGTTTCCCATCCTCTGACATACACAAAAATATTCCTGCTTCCTCTGATTCCGCAAGCACAGTCAGTTCCGGGCAGCCATAAATTTCTTCCTGGGGAACCGTGGTATGGCGGCTGTGGGGTGCATAAAACAGATCGTCAAATCCGCGCACCAGAGGGATCTTACGATTCTTCACCTGATGCAGAAAGATACCGAAAAGCTTCCCCGGAAGATCAATCTTATTAATTCCAAAATGATGATATAAGCCTGCCTGAGCTCCCCAGCAGATATGTAACGTAGAGGTGACATGCGTCTTTGTCCAGTCCATGATCTCACAGAGCTCTTCCCAATAATCCACTTCTTCAAACGCCATCTGTTCCACCGGCGCGCCGGTAATGATCATCCCGTCAAAGCGTTTATCGCGATCTTCCTGCAAAGGAGCANNTCAGATGATTCACTGAAGTGTTCATGGGTATATGGCTCTTGACCATTAAAAAGGTCACGTCAACCTGCAGCGGCGTATTGGACAATACCCTAAGCAGCTGCAGCTCCGTATCCTGCTTTTTCGGCATCAGATTCAGGATACATACCTGCAGCGGACGGATGTCCTGATGCATCGCCCTGTTTTCATCCATGAC
>DLOP01000037.1:25875-26173 GCA_002478505.1 Lachnospiraceae bacterium UBA7481 | reverse complement strand
ACCGCAATGTCCGTCTTAACTCAGGTAAGTATTTTGAAATTCCTCCTCGGAAATGATCGGAATCCCCAACTCCTTGGCTTTCTTATTCTTACCGGAAGCGGATGTGATATCGTTGTTGATCAGGCAGGTCGTTTTCGACGTCACGCTGCCCGTCACCTTGCCGCCTTTGTTTTCTATGATTTCCTTTAATTCATTGCGGTTGGCATAATGCATCAAATCCCCAGTAATGACAAATACCCTGCCTGCAAGCGTCTGTTCTTCTTCATTGGCTTTTGGCTTGCTCAGATGAAGTTCCGAG
>DLOP01000037.1:8658-25756 GCA_002478505.1 Lachnospiraceae bacterium UBA7481 | reverse complement strand
CCCATTCTTTGGCGATCATCTTGGCATTGGCAAGACCAATCCCCGGAATCCCCAGCGCATTTAACAGACGCGGAATCGTAGTCTCTCTAGTACGATCAATGCTTTCCATAAGATTCTGATAAGACTTTTCTCCAAATCCCTCCATCTCCACGATCACATCCTTATGATGAGAAAGCTTATAGATATCAGCATATTCATGGATCAATCCAAGACCGATGATTTTTTCCAGCGTAGCCTCAGAAAGCCCGTCAATATTCATGGCATCCCTGCTGACAAAATGGCTGAAGGATTTGATCTTCTTTGCCTCGCAGTCAGGATTGACACAATACAGGGACTCCGTATCATTCATCTGTTTTACTTCTGTCCTGCCGCCGCATACCGGACATGTCTCCGGAATCGGCATATTACCGGACTTCGTCAGATTCTCTGCGATCTGCGGGATGATCATATTGGCTTTATACACCGTCACCCGGTCCCCGATGCCCAGTTCTAACTCTTTCATAATGCTGACATTATGAACGCTTGCCCTGGATACCGTCGTGCCTTCCAGCTCTATCGGCTCAAATACCGCCACCGGATTAATCAGCCCTGTCCTCGACGGGCTCCATTCAATCTTTAATAATGTCGTCTCGCGGATCTCATCCGCCCATTTAAATGCAATAGCGTTTCTCGGAAATTTCGCCGTCCTTCCAAGGGATTCCCCATAAGCGATATCTTCCAGAGAAAGCACAAGTCCGTCTGACGGGATATCGTTTTGCTCAATCTGTCCCTCAAACCATGCAACGGCATCCGGAAGCGTTTCGGCGTTCACCTTTTTATATTCCACAACCGAAAATCCCTGCTCCTTTAAAAACAGGAACGTTTGTTCAAAGGAATTGTTAAAATCAACGCCCTCCGCCCTGACTAAAGAAAATGCATACAGCCTGACGCTCCGCTGCGCCGTGATCTCATTATTCAACTGCCTGACGGAACCGCTGCAGAGATTTCTGGGATTCTTATAGCGCGCGTCCGCATCTGTGATCTTCCGGTTGATCGTCTCAAAATCCGAATATGTGATTACGGCTTCCCCGCGTATGATCAGCTCCCCCTGATAGGGAATTTTTAACGGCACATTTTTAAATACTTTTACATTGTTTGTAACGACCTCCCCGACTTCGCCATTACCTCTGGTAACGCCCTTGACCAGAACGCCATCGCGATAGGTCAATACGATCGTCAAACCATCCAGCTTCCAGGAAAGAATACCCTCCTTGTCCTTTAACCACGCCTTCAGTTCTTCTCTGTCTTTTGTCTTGCCCAATGACAGCATCGGCATTTCATGCGCCTCTTTCGGAAGATCGTCCACTGCCTCATAACCGACTTTGGTGGTCGGACTATCAGAAAGAACTGTACCGGTCTCCTCCTCCAGACGCGTCAGCTCATCATAAAGCGCATCATATTCATAATTGGACATGATCTCCTCATCCCGTGCATAGTATGCTTCCGACGCACGGTTGAGCAGTTTAATCAATTCCTGCATCCTTGTTTTCTGATCTGACATATCTGCCTCCATACGGACTGCAGCTGCACATATCCATTTTTTATGCAGCATTATTCCCCCCGGCTTCTGCCGGATCCTAATCTGCAGCACAGCGCTAACCTCAAAATCCCAAAGGGACGTTTATCCCCTTGGGATTTATAAAATGATTATACCTTTTTTAATTTAGAAAATCAACCCTAATCATCCAGTCTCGCGCTAAACTCTGCCAGCGTGTCTTCCATCGTCATCTCAAACGCCGTCGCGATCTCACTGAAAAAGATCCGCTCTGCATCACGAAGGATACGTTCCTCCGAAATATTCAATCCCTTATGATTCTTACGGTTTTCTTTTCTAAGATTTCTAAGCTGTCTGATCACCTGGGAAACTTCCACATTATCCCCTGATCTCAAAACCGCCTCGCAGGCTTCCCTCTCCAATGCCATTCCATCGGTCTGGCACTGCGTGATCTTCTCCAGGACTTTCTCGGCTTCCGGTTTTGTGATTACCTTGCGGACGATCTCATCCTCTTTATTTAAAGGAACATAGATCGTGCTTCTGGAATCATAGACCGGCTTCAAGGAATAGTAGATCTTGTCCGGTCCCCCAAATGACAACGAGCCCAATTCAACCACCTGACATGCTCCTGAAAACCCATATAAAACGTAATCGCCAATTTTGTACTTCGCCACCGCAATCCAGCTCCTTTCTGATCGATTTAAAGATTCCGTTTGAGACTTAAAACTTCTTCTAACACTAATTATATCCGTTTTTTTCCATAAAATTCAAGTAAATTTTTCAAAATTTTTTAAAAATAATTGCAAAATAAGGCATTCAAAAAACCATCCACTCCATAATCTAAATTAAAAAGGCATCCACATTTCTGCAGATGCCCTTATGCCTAATACATGGCTGCATAAGTATTATTTCTTTTTCTTCTTATTAACCGCATCCTTCAATGCCTTGCCCGGTTTGAACTTCGGAGACTTAGATGCTTTGATCTTGATGCTCTCGCCTGTCAAAGGATTGCGACCCTGTCTTGCTTTTCTCTGGGAAACCTCGAATGTACCGAAGCCGACAAGCTGAACCTTCTTGTCACCCTTCTTGCTGGCAAGCTCTTTCTTAACTACATCGCAGAACGCATTTAAGCCAGCTTCCGTATCCTTCTTTGACATACCAGTCTGTTTTGCCATAGCTTCAACCAATTCTGATTTGTTCATATTCTTCCTCCAAAAAAGTATATTTAAGTACTTTGTACTTATCTAACAGACTACCACCATTTACGCTTTTTTGCAAGCCTAATTTAAAGAATTTTGCTTTTTTAAGCGATCGCGCTGACATTTAAAGATATATTGCACCAGCTCTTCCCTGATATCCTGCTTATAATCAACAAACTGGATCCGATGGATATAAATGTCTCGATTGTCTCTGTGGCGCTCAGAATACAACACTTTTCCTAAAAAAGTATGATTTTTCTTCTGACCTTCTACCTCCACTTCCATATGAACGATCGTCATACCGCCTTCCGAAAGAAGCTCTTTTGAATAGAACCTTATCCCACCGCCGCTGATATCCATCGTCGTACCGCCTTTAAACCCCTGCATCTGCAAAAGATTATTTTTCTTCACAGCTTCTTTAAATTCAGCCGTATTCTCTGCAGTCAAAAGAAGATAACGGATATCCATGGTCGTCTCAAAACGAAAAAACTGCCGTCTCTCATATTTCATCAAATCACTGATAAGACGCACGCGCACAACGCGGACATTTCCCTCGATAAACGGCTTCTCAACAACAAATCCTGCCGTATATATCTTATCCCTCAGGAAAAAATACCCGTCGTAACGTTCGCCTTTGTGCAGGGGAACCAACCTTGCCCTGATGGTAGGATTCGTAAGCACAAGCGTACCGTCGCTTAATATCTCATGCAGGGAGCTGACATATTTCTTATCCATATTTTCCAGTGCATCCGGCGCCAGACCTTTTTTGATCATCTCTACATGCATGCCGAGTTTTAAAATCTTTTCCATAAATCAATCCTTTTCATTTATATCCAGCACATCAAACGGCGTCCCACACGCCCACGGACTTCCTATATCGCATCTGCCATGATGATACTGCCGTCTTCTTTCTCCTGCATCCAGTTCTTCCGTAACCTTTACTTTAAGCCGGCTGACGCCGCCTTCCATCATACTGTCGATCATAGCGATCATATCCTTGATCTCATGTTCTTCACTTGCTCTTTCCATATGAATCTCTTTACTGTTTTGAACTGCCATAAGATCTCCATTCTGAAATATTATCAGTCATTATAAACGCAGTGCTTAGCTCGATTCCGCGTATATTATAACATTAAAACTAAAAAATGAAAAGAATACAGATATGTAAAAAATAAACTCCTTTTTCGGAAACATGTTTCCGCTATTCATTTTCTTGCCACATAAATATATCTGGCCATTACTTTTTCAAATTGCCGATATGGTTCTTCAACCCATTCAGTTTGCATCATCAGCATATCAAACCATTGTATATGCCCCTCGTTTTCAAACTCTGCTTTATGAATAATGGCGGCATCTCTTTTCTTTTTAAGTAATTCATAAGTTTGTTTTGTAATATTTCTTGCCTCAAAGTTCATTCCATTATTTTTCAGAGCTTTGGCCAATTCTGTAGTATTTTCATCAAATGTCCTTGGAACCAATTCACCCTCCTGATAGCCTACAAACAAAATACCATCAGGTTTTAACCATCTCTTTATTTGTCCTACAAAGGCATTCATATCTTTAGAAAAGTACATAGTATCCATAGATACTACTATATCAAAGGAATTGTCCGGATACTCGATTTCACCTATTATTCCTTCGCGAAAATCTGACTTTTGAGTAAATCGCCCTCTGGCATTTGTTATGGCCTTTTGGGAGTAATCAAAACCATGGATAAATGCGCCGGTCTTTTTTTGTAAATATCCCAACATTTTTCCGTTTCCGCAACCAACATCCAGTATATGGATATCTTCTTTTGTTGGAATATAGGGCAATATCATATCGATTTGCTCAATGTCACTAAATCCATCTTGTGAAAAGTCCTGCCCAAACGAATCACAACAAAACTTTTGAAATGCAATCGATTTTTCTGCCATTTCGTAAAATTCTTCGTATTCATTATAAAAAAGTAATTTTTCTTTTTCCATAAAGGCTCTCCCTAGCGGTGCGGCATTTGTACAGATACCGATTTATCAGTATAATTATAATCTATTTTCAACGGGTACACAATTACGAAAAGGGAAAAATAAAAAAGACATTGAAATCCTTACAATCTCAACGTCTTTCAGGGTTGGGCTTTTCTTCTTAGCAGCTTGTAGGGGAATCGAACCCCTGTTTCCGCCGTGAGAGGGCGGCGTCTTAACCGCTTGACCAACAAGCCATTTAGACTGTCTTATACCCGAAAAACAAGTCCTTGATTATTCTATTACATATACAGGAAAATTGCAAGCATTTTTTTATTTTTTTACGTTTTTAGGATTCAAACAAAATCAAAGATACTGAGCTGGTTACTCTGGGGCATACCCTCTAACAGTCCCAGTCTGGTCAATGTCTCAATGATCGTATTGGAAAGCTTGGCACGGGCCTTCATATCATCCTTACTGAAAAACTGACCTTCCTTGGCAGCATCCTCCAAAAGTACCGCAGCCGTTTCTCCCATACCTTCGATCGCGGAAAACGACGGCATGATCTTTCCGTCTATGATCTGGAAATCCCTTGCCTTGGCACGATAGATATCAATCGGCATAAAATCGATCCCTCTTGCATACATCTCCTGTACAATACGCATATCTCCATATTGTAATTTATCCTTATTAGTCAGCTCCTGATCCTTACTCTTTACAGCATCCTGTACCTCGCCGCTTTCTTTCTCCTGACTCCCTGTCTCCTGACTGCCGCTGTCCTGTGCCTCGCCCCTGTTCCTTCGTTCATACTCCCGCATATGCCGCTCCAGCACATCTTTTCCCATACACATGATCTCATAGGAAAATGCCTTGGCACGCTTGGAATAAAAAGCGCAATAATAAGCAATGGGATAATTGATCTTACAATACGCGATCCTCCATGCCATCATAACATAGGCAGCCGCATGCGCCTTCGGAAACATATATTTGATCTTTTTACAGGACCAGATATACCAGTCCGGTACGTTGTTCGCCTTCATTGCCTCTTCCATTTCCGGCTTTAATCCTTTTCCCTTCCGCACACTCTCCATAATGGAAAATGCCAGGGAACTTTCCACGCCCATTTTGATCAGGTAGGTCATAATATCGTCACGGGTACAGATTGCCGTGGAAATCGTCGCCTTTCCTTCCTGGATCAACGTCTGCGCATTGCCAAGCCATACGTCCGTACCATGTGACAGTCCGGAGATTCTGACCAGATCGGAAAATGACTGCGGCTTTGCGTCAATCAACATCTGCATGGCAAAATCCGTACCAAACTCCGGAATGCCAAGCGAGCCCAATTTACATCCGCAGATGTCCGCCGGCTCCACTCCCAATGCTTTCGTCGTCTGAAACAAAGTCATTACCTCAGGATCGTCCAGCGGGATCTGAAGCGGATCAATCCCTGTCAGATCCTGCAGCATACGGATCATGGTAGGATCATCATGTCCTAAGATATCCAGTTTTAACAGGTTATGGTCAATAGAATGATAATCGTGATGCGTGGTAATGATATCGATATCCTTATCCGCCGGGTGCTGTATCGGAGTAAAGGAAGAGATATCCTCCCCTACCGGAAGCACGACAATACCGCCCGGATGCTGTCCCGTCGTTCGGCGGATGCCGACGCATCCAAGCGTAATACGGTTGATCTCCGCATTGCGCTTCACAATATTTCTCTCGTTATAATATTTTCTGACATAACCGTACGCTGTCTTATCCGCCAGCGTACCAATTGTACCCGCACGGAATGTCTGCCCATAACCAAAGATAACCTCCGTATATTTATGGGCTTTGGACTGATACTCACTGGAAAAGTTCAGATCGATATCCGGCTCCTTATCCCCCTTAAATCCCAGGAAAGTTTCAAAGGGAATATCAAATCCGTCCTTCTTAAGCTTCTCCCCGCACTTGGGACAGATCTTATCCGGCATATCACATCCGGCAGTGCCGGCATATGCCTTCACCTCCTCAGAATCAAAATCCGTATAATAGCAGTTGGTACAATAATAATGCGGTGACAATGGATTTACTTCCGTGATCCCCGCCATCGTCGCCACAAAGGAAGAACCTACGGAGCCTCTGGAACCTACTAAGAATCCATCCTCCACCGACTTCCAAACCAGCTTCTGCGCAATGATATACATCACGGCGAAGCCATTGCCAATGATGGAAGTCAGTTCCCTTTCCAGACGGTCTTCCACGATCTTAGGAAGATTAGGGCCGTACATCTCATGGGCCTTATCATAACAGATCTTCCGGAGCGTCTTATCACTGTCTTCGATCACAGGTGGGCATTTATCAGGGCGCACGGGCGTGATCTTCTCACACATGTCTGCGATCATATTGGTATTCGTAATAACGACTTCTTCCGCCTTATCCATTCCCAGATAGGCAAATTCCTCCAGCATTTCCTCTGTCGTCCTGTAATACAGATCCGGCTGGCTGTCCGTATCCGTAAATCCCTTTCCGGCAAGGATGATCTTACGGTAGATCCCGTCTTCCGGATTCAAAAAGTGTACGTCACAGGTCGCGCAGACCGGTTTATGATAGGTCTCTCCTAACTTAACGATCCGACGGTTGATATTCATCAGATCCTCCCTGCTCTGTATACCGGGATAGTTCTTCTCATCCGCAATCTGAAACAGATTGTTCGTGATAGGTTGGATTTCAAGATAATCATAAAACGAAACAATCTTCTCAATCTGCGCCTCATCCTGTTCCCTGACAATAGCCTGATACAGTTCACCGCGTTCACAGGCGCTTCCTAAAATCAAGCCTTCCCGATACTCCAAAATCTTACTTTTCGGGATTCTTGGCCGTTGTCTGAAATAATCCAGATTGGAGCATGACACCAGCTTATATAAGCTTCGTCTGCCAATCTCATTTTTTGCCAGTATAATGGCATGATAATAATGGAGCCGCTTAATTGCCTCATTATCCAGCACGCCAAAGGCATTGAGCTCCTCCATATTAGTAACTCCTTTTTCCGCCAACATCGGAAGAAAACGTACAAATATCTGCGCTGTCGCCTCCGCGTCATCTACGGCACGATGGTGATTCTCCAGACTTACCCCCATCGTTTTGGCTACCGCATCCAGCGTATGCTTCGCCTGTGCAGGATAAAACGCTCTGGAGATTCCCACGGTATCAATATATGTAAAATCTGCCTTTAAGCCCTGCTGCGCTGCATTATAAGTGATAAATCCCATATCAAAGTGGGCATTGTGCGCCACCAGAATACATCCTTCACAAAACTTAAGAAATCTTGGCAAAATTTCCGTAATCTCCGGTGCATCCATCACCATAGTGTCATTGATACCGGTCAGCTGCTCGATTTCAAAAGGAATCGGCTCCTTAGGATTAACAAACTCCGAAAAGCGCTCCGTGATCCCGCCATTCTCAATCTTTACGGCGCCGATCTCGATCACCTTATTCTTTGTCTTCACAAACCTTGTCGTCTCGATATCAAATACAACATAGGATCCATTTAAGCTCTGGTTCTTTCCGTTGGTCACAATCTCCTGCAGATCATCGACAAGATATGCCTCCACACCATAGATGATCTTAAATGGATCGTCCGGCTTGAAAGTATGGTTGGCAGTCGGAAATGCCTGTACATTACCATGATCCGTCACTGCCATCGCGGTATGGCCAAAACGCTTTGCCTGTTTTAAGATATCCCCGACGTCAGACACGGCATCCATATCGCTCATCTTTGTATGGCAATGAAGTTCCACACGTTTCCTTGTAGAAAGGTCTTCCCGTTTCTTTCTGGTATCCGTTGTCTTCATGATACCCATAACCGAACTCATCACCAGTTCTTTATCAAATTTATCCAGACTGACGATTCCCTTTGCTTTGATACAATCACCGGGTTTGATCAGCTTTAAGAACTCCTCCGCCATATCTTCATTTAAAAACAGCTTGATACTGAGCGAATCCCTGTAATCCGAAATATCGATCCTGATGATATGTTTACCCGTCTTAGTGATGCGTTCATCCACCATCAGAACCTCGCCGGCAACGATGCTGTCACTGACCTCGTCAAAAACATCATCCAGAAAAGACGGTTCTCCTTCAAATTCCCTATTATAAATCACATCGGGATGATCGGAACGTATCAGGCTTCTGGCATTTTCCTTCCGTCCGCCAAATTTATGATTCTTCTCCTTCCAGCCGCCCTTCTCCGTTTTTTCCCACCTGGCGGACGGGGATGTCTTTTTCAATTTCACCTCTGTCTTATGCTCCGGTGCCTTCTCTTTCTTGGCACCATTTTCCGCTGCTTCTGACAGACTCTGTGACCCCAAAGTATCTTTCGGTGACGCTGCCTCCTTTGGATCGTCAGCCTCCTGAACACTTTTTGTCTCTTTCGATCCGGACAAATCTTCTACCGCCATTGCATCTGTCTGTCCCGCGGTATGTTTGGCGATCTCATCTATCATACGCTCTGCCCGCATTTCCAGCTCCCTGCGGTAATTACTCTCCTTCGGCTCCACATACCGGATATCCGCCTGTATGTCAAATTGAAATCGCCTGCTAAAAACAAGTTCAAGGTACTCCTGCATCTCCGGCTCTTTATTTTTCCCGAGAGTCGTATTTGGAATAGCCAGACTTAATACACCATCCTCTGTCATCCTGGGATCCGCATGCAAAAAAAGCGTATATAAAACCATATTCGCCTGTTTCAATTCCAACAACATGCTTTCATAATAATGTTCTAAGATATATGCCGCCGTATACTGTTCGGACAGTTCATAAACTTCACAGATCTTTACTTCATTTTCCTGATCCGGGGAAAGATATTTCTGCAGCTGTTTTTCCAGCGCATAGATATCCGCTTTGGGTATCAGACGGTTCAATCTCATATAGATCCTGATCAGGCGCTGTCCCTTATTCATCAGGACACGCTCTACATCCATATCGGCAAAGATCGCATTTAATTCCGGTTTTATCTTTAAATTGCCAAATGTATCGCTGAATTTCTGCATATCAATTGTCTTGCCTTTCCAATAACCCATGGTTCCAGTGTTCCAGTTCATAACGCAGCGTCTCTAACAGCCTGTCTTCAGGTACTTTTTTTACGATCTCACCATGTCTGATCAGCAGGCCTTCTCCATCTCCGCCGGCAATCCCGATATCCGCTTCCTTCGCCTCTCCCGGTCCGTTGACCGCACAGCCCATCACGGCTACTTTGATATCTAAAGGGAACTCCTCAACCATCGTCTCCACCTGATTGGCCAGTCCGATCAGGTCAATCTTGGTACGTCCGCAGGTCGGGCAGCTCACCACTTCGATACCGCCTTTACGGAGTCCTAATGTACGCAGGATCATCTTCGCCGATTTCACCTCTTCCACCGGGTCGCCCGTCAGCGACACGCGGATCGTATCACCGATCCCCTGATGCAGGATAATGCCCAGGCCTACGGCCGACTTTATGTTGCCCCTTGTCAGCGTCCCTGCCTCCGTGATTCCCACATGAAGCGGATAATTTGTTTTCCGGGCAATCAATTCATGGGCTTCGACACACATCATCACATCGGAGGATTTGATGCTGATGACAAGATTATCATATCCTGCCGCCTCGATCATCCCGACTTTATCAAGGGCGCTTTCTACGATCCCCTCTGCCGTCACGCCATGATACTTCTCCACCAGCTCCTTTTCCAAGGAACCGCTGTTAACGCCTACCCTGATCGGGATATTTCTTTCCTTTGCCACATCAACCACCGCACGAAGTTTTTCTTCCCCGCCGATATTTCCGGGATTGATACGGATCTTATCCGCTCCATATTCCATCGCCGCAATCGCCATACGGTAATCAAAATGGATATCCGCCACCAACGGTATATGTATCTCTTTCTTAATCCCGGCAATCGCCTTTGCCGCATCTTCATTGGGCACAGTGCAGCGGATGATCTCGCAGCCTGCCGCTTCCAGCCTTTGGATCTGCGCCACCGTCGCCGCCACGTCCTCTGTCGGCGTATTGGTCATAGATTGAATCAGAATCGGATGTCCGCCACCGATCATGCGATCCCCGATCCTGACTGCCTTTGTCGTATCACGATGCATATTCATCAGTATTCCTTTCTTACAATCCTCCATCATTTTCCTACCGGAATATCCTGTTGTACGGCTATGTTAAAGCCTCTTCGCCATATCAATCCCCCACACAGGAAGGACGCACACCGATCTGATAATAATCCAATCCATACTTTTTCACATGCTTTGCGCTATATTGATTTCTGCCGTCAAAGATCACCGGCGTTTTTAACAGCTTGCCAATCTCATAAAAATCCGGGCTCCGAAACTCTTTCCATTCCGTCACCAGTACAAGTGCGTCCGCACCTTCCAGCGCCTCATATTTATTCTTGCAATATACAATCTTATCGTTATCCTTTAAATAATATTTCTGCGCTTCTTCCATAGCCTTCGGATCATAAGCGCGTATGTCAGCGCCCGCCTTCGTCAAATCCGTAATAACAGTGATAGCGGCGGATTCCCGCATATCATCTGTATCCGGTTTAAAAGCAAGCCCCCACACCGCAATGGTTTTCCCGGAAAGATCCGCTCCAAAACGTTCCATGATCTTCTCAACGAGCACATGCTTCTGGGCATTGTTTACATCCTCCACGGACTGTAGCAGCTTTGCCTGATATCCAAACTCCTCCGCCGTCTTGACAAGCGCTTTTACATCCTTGGGGAAACAGCTTCCGCCATACCCACATCCAGGGAAAATAAAAGAATATCCAATACGCCGATCGCTGCCAATCCCCTGCCGTACCTTATTCACGTCTGCCCCGACGCGCTCACAGATATTGGAAATCTCATTCATAAAAGAAATCTTCGTTGCAAGCATAGAATTGGCGGCATATTTTGTCATTTCCGCACTGGCAATATCCATAAAGATAAAATTGTCCGTATTCATCAGATATGGTTTATAAAGTTCGCGCATTGTCTCTTCCGCATCTTCATTATCCACACCGATAACGATCCTGTCCGGCTTCATGCAGTCGTCGATCGCACTGCCTTCCTTTAGAAACTCGGGATTGGAGATAACGTCAAACGTCAGATCGCTTCCGCGCTTATTAAGTTCCTCCCGGATCTTCTCCCGTACCTTTCCCGCCGTACCCACAGGTACTGTGGACTTATCAATCACATACATATGACGCATCATATATTTTCCAATGCTTTCCGCTACACTTAATACATACTGGAGATCCGCGCTTCCGTCCTCCCCCATGGGCGTTCCTACGGCAATAAAGCAGATATTACATACCTCAAGCGCTTCTTGAATCTGCGTTGTAAAGTGCAGATTGCCCAGATTATAATTGTGCAGAACCATCTCTGATAACCCCGGTTCATAGATTGGGATAATACCTTTTTTCAGATTCTCTATCTTCTTCTCATCCACATCGACACACCAGACTCTATTGCCCATATTGGCAAAGCATGTCCCTGTCACCAGACCAACATACCCTGTTCCGACCACCGCAACGTTCATTTTCTTCTTTCCTCCTGTTAAGCACTGTCTTCCTAATATCTGAATTTGTTTTTCCGTCTTTGTCCGAATATATTGCTTGACATTATGTATTATGAAACAATAACAGACTATCTATACTTTATCATATTCCATCTTCAAATACTATAATTAATTTCACAGCCAAAACATAAATTCCGCAGATTATGGTATATATAACTTTTTATTTTATCAGTTATATTCTAAAAACAGTATAAATGTAATCATTGGGGGAATCAGATTATCTGACATAAAAGATCTGCTCCTTTTCGATCCCGCGGAATACATCCATTTTATAAAAATAAATTTCATAATAGCCGTTCTCTTCCATCGGAAGACAAAAATGTATATTGCCATGCGCAAAATATTCACATCCATCTCTTACCAGAACATTACGCCCCAGTTCATCCATCAGATAGACAGTCAGTCGTTCCGGCTCGTCCCTTCTGATACATCCGGACTCCAGAAATATTACCATAACAAGCAGCCATAGACCTATGGTTTTCTTTTCCGTATAAAGCAGATTCCATTCCCGTTTTTTGATAAAATGCCGCCGGATATGCTTTTCAACAATCAGCCTGCGCATCATCCACGCGGCGAAGCAAAGCGACAACATGCTTATTGAAAGCAGAAGCCGGTCAACTTTTCCCCTATAAAGCTGACAGATTCCGAAGCCGGTATAAGCGGCGGCGGCAAACACCACCAGATAATATCCCGTCATCATCACTTTATCTTTGATCTTTTCTCTTTTAGTTGAGATTTTATTTAACCGTTCCAGCAATATACTGCCGTCCGCATACCGTTTTAACATATCGGTATGACAACAGCCGTTGATCACCTCCTCCATAACCGGAGATACCGTCAAAGAAACTTCCGTAAGAGCGTTCATTTTACCAAGGATGCCATAAGGAGGCTTTGCCGGATCTATCCCTGTCAGCATGTAGTACATGATCACGCCGCAGGCATAAATATCACAAGCAGGCGTTAACGCATTTCCTTTCCGCTGCTCCGGTGCACAATATCCGTATGTCCCATAAGAATACGCTGACGAAATCTTCCCATATCCCTGCATCGAAGCCCCAAAATCCATCGCACGAAGCATGCCATCCGGCTGAAGGATAAGATTCGACGGCTTCAGATCTCCATAGATTACCGCCGGGCGCATTGCATGGAGGTATTTCAGTATTCCTGCAATCTGCTTCATCAGCGAAAGCGTCTCCTGCTCGCTTAAAGGTGCATGTTCCCTGATATATTCCTCCAAAGTAGGTCCCTCTATATATTCCATGATGATGCCCATAAAAGCTGAAACTTCGATGCAACGATCCGCTTCACCGCTTACATGATCAGGATCGTCAGATGGCAGTTCTGTAAAATCAATTACATCGACCAAATACGGAAAACGACGGTCAGTAATGGCTTTCATCCGTTCCGCCTCCTCCTCTATCTCCTTTCTGCCGCCCGTCTTCAACGCATACAGTTTTTTTAAAGCGCAATCCTCCACAAGATATACGCTGCCGCCTCCGCCCTCTCCAAGCTTTCTGAGAACTTTATATTTCCCAATCCTGATTTCCTCCATATCCATACCTGCCTTTCTATTTTTTTAATGTTTTCCACCATCATTTTCCCCTTTTTTCTTCGTATTTTTCCTTTTCTGTTTGTTATTTTTTGCTTTTTTTCTGTACATTGCTTCTCTATTTTGTTTATTGCCCCAGATAGATTGCAGATATATTATCCGTTTCTCCCCGTCGCAGCGTTTTCGCAGCCAGCGCCCTCAGCCGCTTTTCCGCCCATCCGCCGCGTTCTGCCGCCCCTTCCCGGAATGTATCTGCGATTTCATCTTCCTTCAGGTGATGCCAGAAACCGTCGCTGCAGACCAGAAACGCCATATACTTCCCAACTCTGCCATACCTGACATCCGGCGGATAATATCTTCCGCTGCCGATACACCGTCCCAGCCCTGATGCTGCATCCCCATGAATCTTCGTCATACGCCTGATCGTTCTTCCCAAACTGCCACCGGGAAATTTCCCCATCCATCGAATGCCGGAACCGCTGCCGGAAGATTTGCGCATCCACCCATAGCCGGAACGCTTCCGCATAATCCTGTATATGGCCGAATCTCCCAAATGACAGATAAGATATTTCTGATCAACAATCACCAAGATACTCGCAGTAGTCCCGGTAACGATCCCCTTCCTTTTTCCATACTCCTTCAGATCAATATGAAGATGAAACAGTTTTCTTTCAATAGAACGTGCAATTCCTTTCATACCGGCACGTCTTTCCAAAAGTAACGGCAGTTCTTCATAAAACCAGCAGCTCATCCTCTCGGCAACATAGCCGGAAGCAGTCTCCCCTTCATCCATTCCGCCCATTCCGTCACATACTAAAGCAAGCACCGCCTCGCCATATGACGTTACGATCTTATGCAGGGCAATGGAATCCTGATTCGATTCCCGCTGTCCCCTTTCATATAAACAGCCATAGATCTGCACACATAGTTCCTCCCTTCTTTCATGATTGTCTTATGATCTTTTCGCACAGCCAAAATACAAATTGCCTTATATCGTCATCTTGAATAATGAAAAATATTACTCCGTTCACGACGATTATTACATTTACTCAACTATTGTGGATGAAAACTGCAAAACGCAGTCGGTCCGAAAGACCTCATGAACATTTGAAATGTTGTAGGATTATTATATGCATAAAACAAAAAAAACGCAAGACCCTTTTTACAAAAAAAGGCACACGCAGAAAACGGACTTTTTTTGCAGAAAAAGCCCACCTTAGCCTATGATCCGCATAATATCATTATACAGTACAAATACCATCAGCAGCATCAGCAGAACGAAGCCCACCATGTGGACCAGCCCTTCCTTCTCCGGCGGCACCCGTTTACCACGGACTGCTTCGATCAGCAAAAATACCAGCCGTCCTCCATCCAGCGCCGGAACCGGCAGCAGATTTAATACCCCCAGATTGACGCTTAAAAGCACAGCAATATTAACCATATTCAAGATCACGGTAAAAGCCCCTTCATCCACCGTCTGTTCCACGGTATCTTCTATGACCGTAGCAACTCCCACCGGTCCGGCGATATCCTCCGCAGATGCCCTGCCTTGAATCATATAACCAAGACTCTGCACCGTAGATAAAAGCCAGTAACGCACCTCATACCAGCTATACTTAAATACACTGAGATTATCGCAGGCAATAAATTGTCCGCTGCCGATAAACCCATAATAAAACCGGTCTGCTTCTGCAGAATATACCGGTGTGATCATCGTCTCATACTGCTGTCCTTCACGTTCATAAGTCACCGCAATCGGGCTTCCGTCACTGATATAAGAAAGCACGCTGATCTCTCTCCAGAGATGGATCTTCTGATGATCGATCTGAATAATGAGGTCTCCCGCCTGCATTCCTGCAGCCTCCGCCGGATAGCCCTCTGTAACATCCTTCAAAACAGGGATATCGGAACCGCAGAACCAGCAAAGAAATAACGAAAGCACATATGCCAGAAGGATGTTGAAAATCGGTCCTGCAAGAACCGTTGCAATACGCCCCCACACCGGCGCAGCATTAAATGATCCCTCCTTTGCGATCTCAGGCGTTTCTTTATCTTCCTCATCCTCATATTTGCCGTCCTCACCTTCAAACATACACGCGCCGCCGATGGGCAGAAGACGAATGACAAAACGGGTTCCCCTGATCATCTTCTTAAAGATCACGGGCCCCATACCGATTGCAAATTCATTCACCTTGATCCCATTCTGTCTTGCGATCAGGAAATGTCCAAATTCATGGGCAACCACAACAACGGTGAATATGATAATAAATGAAATAATCGTAATAAACATGGATGACAAAATAGCTACGCTCCTTAGACTGTTTCTTTCTGACAATATTTATTTAATAATTACAATCCATGATTGGGAGAAATTATTTTATTGCCGAAAAATTTTATCTTTTAAAATAAATTTTTTCAAAAATGCTGCCTGATGTATTCATACGTTTCCAGTTCCACTGCCAATATCTGGTCCACGTCCGGATCCTCTATCTTTTTATGCCGCTCCATGCAGCTCCCAATGATCTCCGAAATCTGCAAAAATGTGATCTTTCCCTCCAGAAACAGGCTGACTGCCTTTTCATTGGCTGCATTATATACGGTCGGCATGCTTCCGCCCTCCCTGCCTGCCTTCAGCGCAAGGGAAAGGCCCGTAAAGGAATCCCACTGCGGTTCTTCAAAAGTAAGCGAAGACAGCATCGACAACTCTAATTTTTTCTGTTCCGTCGGACGTCTGTCCGGATAAAATAATGCATACCGGATCGGTAGTTTCATATCAGGTGTTCCCAACTGCGCGATCAATGCCCCATCCACATACTCCACCATGGAATGAACAATCGATTGCGGATGCACAACAACTTTGATCCGGTCATAATCCACCTGGAACAGCCACTTCGCTTCCATAACCTCTAATCCCTTATTGACCATTGTAGCGGAATCTATCGTAATCTTTCTACCCATGGACCAGTTTGGATGCTTGAGAGCGTCTTCCACCCTGACATTGGCAAGTTCTTCACGTTTCTTTCCGCGGAATGGTCCGCCGGAGGCTGTCAGCCAAAGCCTTGCGATCCGTTCCCTCGGTTCACCGTTCATCGACTGGAAAATAGCGCTGTGTTCCGAATCTACCGGCAGGATACGGACGTTCCTCTGCTTTGCCAGCGGCATAATGATATGTCCTGCCGTTACTAGCGTTTCTTTATTTGCCAGTGCGATGGTTTTACCCGCTTTGATTGCCGCGATCGTCGGTCTTATTCCTATCATACCCACAATCGCCGTAACTAACACATCATA
>DLOP01000037.1:8062-8599 GCA_002478505.1 Lachnospiraceae bacterium UBA7481 | reverse complement strand
GATATTTACTGTATTCAAGCAGCCCACATAACGGCATATACCGGATGAAATTCCCTGATCTGCTCCTCCATGAAAGCCGTATTGCTTCCTGCGGCAAGCGCAACAACGCTGAGCCCCTCCTGTTCCCTGACGATCTCCAAAGTCTGTCTGCCGATAGAACCGGTGGAACCGAGAATTACAAGACGCTTTGGTATTCGGGAACTGCTTTGGTCATTTTGATTGCAATCTGATGTATAATATGAATTCATTATGGTTTCATTCATTTTTCCGATGACGGAAATGTACTCCTTTCATATTTTACTGCTTGAATACAGTAAATATCACCGTTTCCTCTATAGACATTTTATTCCTTTTCTCTTACTAAATATACCACCAGCCATCCCTATTGCTTACGAACAGCTAAGACTCCATACCTTTTTGAACTCCCTATCCAAGAAAATACAGCGCCAGCACATAGATCAGCGGCGAAGTAAAGATCACGCTGTCAAAACGATCCAGCACGCCGCCATGTCCGGGAATGCATTTTCCATAATCTTT